>JAHIHJ010000382.1 GCA_018899795.1 Methanobacteriota archaeon | reverse complement strand
ATCAGGGTAGAAATATTCGCAGGTATGCCTGTATGTCTCCAGATATTCCAGGGCTATTTTTTGATGGACACGTTTATCCCATTCCTTGATCTCGATCCCGACGATGTAGAACATCTCAGACCGCTTATAGACCGCGATTATGTCCGCAAGATTGCAGACGCTTTCGCGACAGAGGAATGGTTTGAGGTGCATCTCGGATGTATGGAATACCGGATCGCCATGCTGAGTAATTGATTTGACGATGGCATGTGAGTTGATGGTCATTCCGAAGCTGGAGAAGTGCATGGGGATTAGAGGGGAGGCGCATGAGATAAGGGTGAGGAGAGGGGGGTGAAAGTATTGACGAACCCTGTCATGTCAGCGGTGACAAGCACATCGAAGCACTGTCAGGTGATCATGCTGCGGTCTTTTTTGTCATCTCGATAAAATTGATAGGTATATTATATTTGCATCAATTTTATGTTTATAACATGAAATAAAGAAAACCTTTTAAAAAACCGCGTGCTTATATAAGAACTAAGTTATATGGATTCGTGAAAAGGACATCTGCAGTCCTATTAGGTCGTGGCAAAAAAGGAGACATAAGGTTTACATATGGCAGGAAATCATAACGAGATCGAAAAGCGCCTGTGGGGTGCCGCAGATGAGCTTCGTGCAAATTCTAAATTAAAATCTTCAGAATACTCTGTCCCTGTTCTTGGACTGATCTTTCTTCGCTACGCTGACCATAAGTTCACCATGGCTCAGAAGGAGCTGATATCGGAAAAGCCATCAACGAGGCAATGCGCGCTATTGAGTCTGAGAACGAAGAGCTCAAGGATATACTCCCTAAGACCTATAATCATCTCGATAACAGCACCCTGGTCGAGTTATTGAAGACGTTCAACTCTGTGCCAATGGACATCGAAGGCGATGCCTTTGGAAAGATCTATGAGTATTTCCTGGGCAAGTTCGCAATGAGCGAGGGGCAAAAAGGAGGCGAGTTTTTTACACCCACCTCTATTGTTAAACTCATTGTCGAGGTCATCGAGCCTTATCATGGGCGCATCTTTGACCCTGCATGCGGCTCAGGTGGTATGTTCGTCCAGAGCGCGCGCTTTGTGGGAAACCATAAGAAGAATCCTAATTCTGAGATCAGCGTTTATGGTCAGGAAAAGACCGCTGAAACTGTACGCCTGTGCAAGATGAACCTCGCTGTGCATGGTCTTTCGGGAGATATTCGCGAGGGCAACAGCTATTACGAAGATATTCACAAAAGCGTCGGTAAATTCGACTTTGTCATGGCAAATCCACCGTTTAACGTGGACAGGGTGGACAAAGAGCGCATAAAGGACGACCCACGCTTTCCGTTTGGCATGCCAAAGCCTGACAATGGCAATTATCTCTGGATACAGGTATTTTACAGCGCCCTGAATGAGAACGGTCGCAGTGGATTTGTGATGGCGAACTCTGCCAGCGATGCCCGCGGAAGCGAGCAGGATATCAGAAAGTCGCTTATCGAAAATGGCGCAGTGGATGTGATGGTTGCAGTTGGCTCAAACTTCTTCTATACGGTCACACTTCCATGCACTCTCTGGTTCTTTGACCGCGGCAAAGCAAAAACACCGCGCAAAGATAAAGTCCTGTTCCTTGATGCGCGGCAGATGTTGAAAGAGAAGTTCCCTGATGGAAAGTATGTCGATGTGGCTGGCTTGTGCAGGGTGGCTGCACTTTCTGATATTGAGGCGCAGGGCTGGAGCCTGAATCCGGGGCGCTATGTGGGAGTGGCGGAGCGCGAGGCTGATGATTTTGATTTTAAGGAGCGCCTTGAGGAATTGAATGAGGAGCTTGAAGTGCTCAATGTTGAGGCGCGGGAGCTGGAAGGGCGAATTGCTGAGAATGTCGAGAAGCTGCTGGAAGCAGGATGAAAAGATTCGGATATGAATCATAATGATTGAGTTCCGATAGTTTTAAATAATTCGGATACAGATTATAATTATTATGTTCCAAAAATTTATCAATCGCGATGAAGAGAGCGCATACCTGGATCGCGAATATCGATCAGATAAGTTCTCCTTAACTGTGATCTATGGCAGGCGCCGTGTAGGCAAAACCGAACTGATCGGCAATTTTTTGAAAGATAAGCCTAACATCTACTTTCTGGCAGATAAGAGGGGCACAAGATCGAACCTTTACAGGTTCAGGAAAAAGGCGGCTGAGTTCCTGAAGGATTATGAGCCCACTCTTGAGACCTTTGACGAGGTCTTTGAATATATAAATACAAAATGGAGCGGCGAAAAAAAACTGGTAATAGTGATCGATGAATTCTCATATCTTGCACAAATGGATGAGTCGATACCTTCAGTATTCCAGTTGATCGTTGATGAGATATTGAAAAACAGTGCATTCCATCTTATCATGTGCGGTTCATCGGTATCGATGATGGAGAAAAGCACACTGGCGCATTCAAGCCCGCTATATGGAAGGAGAACGGGTCAGATAGAGGTAAAACCAATGCTGTTTCGAAATGTTCGGGAGTTCTTTCCTGAAATGACCCGCGATGAGATCGTGAACATTTACGGCGCAGCCGGAGGCGTTCCTTTTTATCTTTTGTTCTTTAACACGGAATATTCATTTTATGAGAATTTAAGCAACACTTTTTTTTCAAAAGAAGCTGTATTGTATGCAGAGGGGGAATTCTTGCTGCGCGAAGAACTGAAAGAGCCAGCAACTTTTATGAATATCCTTCTTGCCATTTCAAAGGGCGCTACAAGATCGGGTGAGATCGCCTCCAGATCGTATCTTGAAGCAAAAGACATGCCGTATTACCTGGATACGATAATTAAATTGGGATTTGTGAGAAAAGAACATCCTGTGCTTGAGAAACCAACAACTAAAAAGACCATTTACCGAATTGAAGATAACTTTTTGCGATTCTGGTTCCGTTTCGTCCTGTCGCACAAGGATGAACTTGAACAGGGAAATAAGGAATCTGCTATCGGGAATGTTGAAAAAAGCTACGATGCTTTTCTTGGAGAAACATTCGAGCAGATAGGAAAAGAGATGCTGATATATCTCAACTCCAGAGGCGGACTTCCATTCAAATTCCAGAAGCTTGGCAGGCAATGGGGCAAGATCCCGATGGCTCCCAAAGGGCAGAACGAATATGAGATAGATATTGTGGCAGTGAATGATGACACAAAGGAGATACTTTTCTGTGAGTGCAAATGGGAGAGCAGAAAGGTGGATATTGATGTGTATCGCAGCCTTGTGGAAAAAGCTGGTTATGTTAAATGGCAGGATGAAAGGAAGGAATATTTTGCGCTGATCAGCAGGTCGGGATTTACGGACAGGATGAAAAAGGAGGCGCAAACGAAGGGAGTGCTGTTATTGACCCTGGAGGATTATAAGCTGCATCGAAAGATGAAGGATTGAGTTAAAGTTTATAGATTGTAAACAAGTTGTTTATGGATCATAAACAAAAAGTTTATGGTCTGTAAACTCATATT
>JAHIHJ010000381.1 GCA_018899795.1 Methanobacteriota archaeon | reverse complement strand
GCTGATGAGAACGAGGTCAGGGAGCTTTCAAAAAAGCGGGGTGAAATAGTGGGGCTTGACCTGATAGTTCTTCATGATTGGCTCATAAATCCGGTGATCAGGGGTAAGCCTGAAGAGGATGTGTCGTTCAATGCAAGTCCTGACGAGGCGGTAGCCAGAGTGGATAGCGGGGAATTCGATGTGGCTTTTCTAATGAATCCTTTTTCAATAAAAGACGTTGAAAGAAAGGCGTTCGTGGAACATAAGAATTTTCCCCAGAAGTCCACGCTTTTTTTGCCGAAGGTAGCTGAAGGGATCGTGATGCGGAAGATAGAGTAGATACTGATTTCAAATGATTTCTTAAGTTATTCGATCAGGTAATTACGGCAAACGATAGCATTCAAGAAAATTCAATTCATTTTCTGATGGAAAGGGGATGAATTTGATATATATAAATTACTCATTTGAAATCCCTGCAGACGGCACATATTATATTGTTGAAGATAATACAAATCTTCCAACTGGTGGAGCCTCACCTGGTCGCAGTGCAGAAGTTAATATAAAATTTTCTAGAACCAGATGCCTGGAATGCGAAGAAGCTGCACTTGAGGAACAGAGAATATATGAAGAAGCAGCCCGGCTATACGAAGAAGAGCAAAAAAGACTCCAGGAAGAAATGAACAAGAGTAAGGAACCCAAACCCACTCCTGGATTCGAGATGATTTTTTCAGTATTAGTTATGTTTTTCTCAGTGGTAATGTTCGGGAAGAAATAATTCGTTACAGGTTCAGGAAAGTCATTTCTGTTCCATCATCCTCTTCCTGATCTCCTGCGCCGCTGCTTTTGCATCTTTCTTCTCCCAGGCTCGCCTTACCTGTTTACTGCCCAGGAGTGGCAGCAGTCCTGAAATCCTTTCATCCACAGCCCTTCGAAGCTTCTCATCGACTTCAGGCATGGCGCCGGGAGGCTCTGTCTTCCGTTCTGCTTTTTCAACGCTCACCGTGCGCGACACATCAGGTCTCTCTCTTTGCGCCGTGGTCAGGCAAACTATCGCATCCTTCCATTCCTTTGCCCATGGAGTATCTTTTATTTCGGTGTGCTTTGCCGCTGTCCTCTTCACACCTATTGCCTTTACATGGCATGCTTTCTCACACGCGCCGCAGTACGTGCAGAAATCCCGCATCACATCGATTTTCTTATCTTTCGGGATTATCCACGCCTTCGAAGGACAGACATTGAAACACCCGTGGCATCCCACAGGGTCGCAGCCTTTGAGTTTTTCATCTATGAGCTCTATATCGCCTTCGAAAGGTTTTGTCACATTCGCTGCATCGTAAGGACATACCGCCTCGCACCAGCCGCACCGCGTGCATTTGTTATTATCTACTTTGATATTTCCGGTGAGTTTCGGAGCTTCCCCGAAAAATTCTCCCTTTACTTTTATGGCGTCCTCAGGGCAGAAAGGGACGCAGATACCGCAGTAGTCGCACTTATCACGATCAACAAGCAGGTTGTCAAAAGGAACAAGTGCGTCAGCCGTGGACTTTTTATCCACGAGCACGAAAGCAGGGCAGAGCTCGGCGCATGCGCCGCACAGGGTGCACTTCTCCATGTCCACTTCTATCTCGCCCTTCTTTCCAGCCTTGAAGGGTGCCACTGTCTCTTTTTTCGGGAACGTGAACTCCACGCTTATGGCTTCTTCCGGGCATGCTTTCTTGCATAGCAGGCACGGCAGGCACTTGTCGTTGAAAACAACGCTTGAATCAAGATGCGGGAACTCTGTCAATTCAAGGATATCTTTATCATTTACCGACATCCTGACCGCCTTTACGGGGCAGAAGGCTGCGCACATGCCGCAGAACGAGCACTTCGTATGGTCAATGATAACGGGCGGGGCATCCATTCCCGTAGCTATTTCGATCAAGGGTCCTGCCTCGATGGCTTTTTTCGGGCATATCTCAATGCAGATGCCGCAACCGTTGCAGCGTTTGTAATCATAATCCAGGATTTTTATTGACTTACCTGTCTTTTGCGTGTACAGGAAATGTGATTCCCTGACATCGCTGTCAACTGTGACTTCCAGTTTTTCCTCAGTCATGTCATTCCTTGAGTTCGCTGCCTACCTGACCTATTTCTTTCAATTGCTCAACGTATTCTTTCACTATCCCTGCGAACTTCCTGCCTTCGCTGGCTGCAAGCCATTCCACCCTCAACCGCCGCTCGTCAAAACCAAGGTCGACAAGTAACTTTGAAAGAACATGCATCCTCTGCATGGCGCAGTAGTTTCCTATGGTATAATGGCATTCTCCTGGTCTGCATCCTGCAACAAGGACACCGTCCGCTCCGCGCCGCAGCGCTTCAAGGACAAATGAAGGGTTCACTCTTCCTGCGCATAGCAGCCTGATATTTCGCAGGTTGGTGGGATACTGCAATCGCAGGGAACCAGCAAGGTCTGCCGCAGCATAGGAGCACCAGTGGCACAGGAATCCTATGACGAGAGGGAATTCGTGTTTCTCTCGCGTGGCTTCAATTATCTGAGCCATTATCTGGTCATCGGAATAATTCCTGACCTGAAGCGCCCCATTGGGACACGCGCCGCTGCAGGCTCCGCACCCGCGGCATGCTATCTCATCCACAGTTGCTTTCCCGTTCACGACCTTGACCCTGCCAAGAGAGCATACAGACTCACATATCCGGCATCCATCACACAGCTCAGGGAGAACATACGCGCTTGTGGGCTCGACCTCCAACTCTCCCCAGCGCAGCAGGGCATCTGCCTTTGCAGCGGCTGCGCTTCCCTGCTCTATCGAAACCTGTATCTCTTTGGGTCCGCCTGCGCATCCTGCAATGAAAACGCCTCTGATATGGGTCTGCACCGGTCTCATCTTGGGGTGCGCGCTCTGGAGGAACCGGTCAGGTCTTGTGGACAGGTTCAGCATTTTTCCGAGAGCCTCATTATCCTTATTCGCATCCATACCCACGGCAAGCACAACAAGGTCGCATTCTTCATGGAACGTTTCTCCTGAAAGTGTATCCTCATAATGAATTATCGTCCTGCCGTCCGACTCCTCAACCTCTGCCACGCGCCCTCGCACGAAGGATACCCCCATCTCCTGAGAGCGGCGGTAGTATTCCTCATAACCTTCGCCGCCTGCCCTGATATCGATATAGTGTATCGAGACTTTTGCGTCGGGATATTGTTCTGCTATTTTCACCGCGCTTTTAATAGAAGCCATGCAGCATACTTTTGAGCAGTATGGATTACCGACCTGTTCATCCCTGGAGCCGACGCAAAGAATAAAGGCTACGCGTTTGACATCCGCATTGGTTGTTGGAGAGATCACCCTGCCGTGCGTGGGACCGGCTGCGCTGAGCATCCTCTCAAGTTCGAGACTTGTGACTACGTTCTTATATCGCCCGTACCCGTACTCTTCCTTACGGCTGGCATCGAAGGGCTGGTACCCTGTGGCAAGTATCACAGCTCCCACATCGAACGTGAATTCCTCGGGTTTCTGTGCAAAATCCACTGCTTCGGCAGGACACGCGAGCCTGCACAGGTCGCAACCAACGCAGTGTTCATCTATGCATGCTACCAGAGGCACAGCCTGCGCAAACGGGATATAAACGGATTTCCGCCTGCCTATCCCAAAATCGAACTGGTTTGGCACCTCGACAGGACATACGCTGGCACAGAGATCTATGCAGCCTTTGCATTTTTTCTCATCGATATAGCGGGGTTTTTTCACCCCGGTTATTTTAAAGTTGCCTGTCCTGCCTTCTATTTTCGTTATCTCCGAATATGTATACAGCGTGATTTTGGGATTGTTCTGCACATCGGACATCTTCGGGGCGAGGACGCAGAGCGAGCAATCGTTCGTGGGGAAGACTTCGTTCAGAAGTGCCATCTTGCCGCCTATTGTGGGTTCCTTTTCCACGAGGTATACTTTGATATCCATACCTGCAAGGGATAAGGCAGCCTCAATACCTGCAACCCCGGCTCCTATCACCAGCACTTCAGGTCTGGCAAATATGGTCTTTTTCTCAAGAGGGGATTGCAGCGCGACCTTTGCCACACCCATTGCCACGAGGTCTTTTGCTTTCTGCGTTGCAAGACCGTTTTTATCAGGGTGAACCCAGGATCCCTGCTCCCTGATATTGACCATCTCGAGCATGTGAGGATTGATCCCGGCTTCCTTGAGCGCTCTTTTGAACGTGACCTCATGCAGTCGCGGGGAGCATGCCGCCACCACGACCCGGTCAAGTTCATATTCCGCGATGTCCTTTTTTATCTGATCCTGTCCAGAATCTCCGCAGGTGAATTGTATGTCGCGGGCGACTGCTACGTCTTTTAATTTTTCAGCATGTTTCCTGACGTCCTCTACGTCGATGGTTCCTGCTATGTTCGACCCGCAATGGCAGATGTATACGCCTGTTGGCATTATTACTCGAATCCTTAATGAATATTCATTATATATAAACCTGCGTTTCCGGAGGGATCATCTCCAGAAGCCTGTCAAGAACCTCTTCAACCCCATCGCCTGTGAGGGTTGACATGCTCATGTCGGCTTCTCCGGTAGGCTTTGATATATCTGACTTGTTCGCCACAACTATCATTGGGAGACCGAATTCTTTTTTTATCTCTTCAAGCAGGTGCATTTGCTTTTCAAGGGTATAGCCGCACGTCTCGGATGGGTCGATAATATAGAGTATCACCTTTCCCACGTGCCTGAGCGCAGATATTGCCTGGAGTTCTATCTCGTTCCTCTCTTCAAGCGGTCTGTCAAGAAGCCCGGGGGTATCTATGATCTGGTATCGTATCTTATTCCTTTCGAAATGCCCCACAGCCAGTCCTTTGGTGGTAAATGGATAAGCGGCTATCTCAGGACGCGCGCTGCTCACAAGAGCCACAAAACTGGATTTTCCCACATTGGGATAGCCTGCCACCACGATCGCAGGACCTTCGCCGATTTCAGGGAGCTTGCGCAGCTTGTTTCGCGCATCGTTCAGGAAGCGCAGGCTGCCGTCGACGCTGTCCACGATGGAAGATATCCTCCCGAACGCCTGTTTGCGGACAACTTTGATATCTTCGGCGCTTCGCATCATGCCAACATATTTTCGCGCCAGCTCGTTTATCTTGTTACCAGCCCATTGCACAGAAGCAAGGTTCATCTTCATTTCCTCCACTCCCACGATCACGTCTGCAAGTTCCAGATAGAACGGCGGCATATTATCAAAGCTTGGGAATTTTTTAACTACGTGTATCAGGTTATCGCTGAGAATGTTCGCAGCTGTCAGTACCATTGATTCTTCTGCTTTCAGTTTTGACTTCCTGTCAAGAATGCGCTTCCCGTGTTTGGCGCGGGCTGCGCGTTTGTAGGATTTGTTAAGGAGCTCCTCTGAGGTGGGCACTGTGGGGACTTTTTCAAATATCATCAGGTATTAGATGCGCTGGATGGATAAAATCGTTATGTATCTTCGGGATGATGAAAACGAACCCACCAATAACTGGAATATTGGACTATGGCGGTTCACTCTACACAAAATAAAAGTCAATAACATTCATATACTAAAAGAATAAATGATTATAATAATAGTATGAAGTTAAAACTCGTACAAAAGAAGGGGAACTATCTTTCATTTCTGATTCTATTGGTTGGCATTCTTTTTATCAGCGGTTGTATAGAGCAGCAGACAACCGTGCAACCCCAGGAGAAAAATAGTTTCACAACAGTAAAAAGTCCTTCGCCTACTGTGCAGCCTTCCCCGCAAGTAACGGCGGAAATGTTCGATGTGAAGATCAGCTCTTTTACATGTAATTGGACTGTTAAAACAAACGAATATGGGACCAAAAGCGATTGCGTTCGAATTATCTCAACAGGAACGGCTCGAGGACCGGTCGGGGCGCGGGTTGAACTGCCTCTTCTTTCCTGGTCAGATGATAAATTTGATTGCGGGAATTGGACGCATAAGACCGGGGCGCTAATAGCAGTAGGTCATACCTGTGTCCGGAAAGAAGGACAACCCGAAACAACAACCTGGACCGTAGATACAGAAGGCAATGATTGTCCTTTGAAGAATTATTTCAATAATAATAGGTCTCACAGTGTCAAAATTTATAAGAATGATGAATTGTACCCTGAAAAAGAGGACAAAAAAAATACTCTGTGTCAGTAGTGTGGTTGAGAAGTTTTCATCGAAACCATCTGATTTAGTAACAAATCCCTCTCTAAAAGCCTCAATTACCAAAGAGTATATTACATATAGTTACCTATAGTAACATATATGACAACTACCACCACCATTTGTTTAGACCCAAAGGTAAAGGATAAACTTACCTCTCTAAAACATCATTCTCGCGAATCGTATAGTTCCGTTATAGAAAGATTGACGAATCTGGCAATAGATGAAGAACCGCTCAGCGATGAGGCGATAAATGGTATAGAAGAAGCCCTCGAAGACATAAAACACGGACGCCTGCATTCCGAAGAAGAGATCATGAAAGAGTTTGACCTGAAATGAGATATTCGGTCGAATATACTTCAAAAGCAAGAAAGGATCTCAAAAAGTTACCTCTGGAGATCGCACAGAGCATAATTCGATCGATCAACAGCATTAAAGGTGATCCTTATCCTCATGTAAAAAAGATCAAAGGGACACAAAAGAATCCTCTTTATTCTCACCGTGTTGGTGAATATCGGGTTATTCTTTACATAGATAATGAGCGTTTGTTGATCCTGGTGATAGAAGCAGGTCACAGGAAAAAGATATACCGGAAATATTGAGAATAGTCTCCAATAGTTTTATTATCCTTCTTTGCCTTTCGGAAAGGCATGGAAATACTCGCCGACCTCGGAGGACGCCCTGGGCATGATTGCCGCGGCTTCTGCAGATACTGTTATTTTAAAGGAGTAAAAGAAGTCCCGCCCTTTGGATGCAAGCACTGCATGCCTTTCCAGAAAGGTTGCAATTACTGCACGAAAAGCATTAAGGAGGGGTATTCGGGTTTCAAACCGATGTCTGCGGTAGCGCAGGAGATACAGCAGGCGGTCTATTTCAACAAGAACGTATCAAAGTTCAATGTCAGCGGTGGTGGGGACGTGAGCTGCTATCCTGAACTTAAGCAGCTCGTAAAATTTCTTTCCCAGTACAACAAACCTATCCACCTGGGCTACACAAGCGGAAAAGGGCTTAACAGGGAAGACGCGCTCTTCTTCATCGACCACGGGGTGAATGAGGTCACGTTCACTGTATTTGCCACAGACCCGGAATTGCGCCGCATTTACATGAATGACAAAACACCTGAGGATTCGCTTGAGGCGCTTCGCACACTTGCGGAAAAATGCACCGTATATGCTGCTGCTGTGCTCATTCCGGGCGTGAACGACGGTGATGTGCTCATGAAAACATGCGCCGACCTTGAGAATATGGGCGTCAAGGGACTCATCCTTATGCGTTTTGCAAATGCGCCAGAGCAGGGTATAATCCTGAACAACGCCCCGGTGATCGATAGCGTTGTTCCTCATACGATCTCAGAGTTCAAAGCGATCGTTGATGATATTCACAGCAGGTTTAAATTCCGCGTCACTGGCACGCCGATCTATGACCCTGGAACGGGCGCGCCGTTTGCGATCAGGAACGAACCTGAAGCGCTCTTGAGACTGCCGAAATTAACAAAAGAAGCCACCATTATCACAAGTCAAGTTGCAGCGCCCCTGTTACAGGAAATGTTCGATAAGCTGGGCGGTATCGTTAATGTCGTGCCCGTGAAAAAGGACATCGGCTGCCTTATAACTATTGATGATATCAAGGAACTTGACCTGTCACTGATAAAAGAGACCGTCTTCTTCCCCGGAAGGGCGTTCGTACACGACCCGGAAATAAAGAAAATACTGGCAGCCGACGGGATAGACAGGCTTGTGCGCCGGGGTCCTGATCTTCTCACAGTTGACGGGGAGATGAGCATCTCGATGACAAAAGAAGAGGTACTTGCAAAAGAGATCGAGGCTTTCACTGAATTTATCCAGACCATAAACGTACTTGGAACCGTTCCAAAAAGATAGACTTGTATTACATTGTATTACAAAAACTGGAACGGCACAGGAGTAATGCAGAGCAGTCCCAGGGCAAATGTAAGCACACCCAGCACCATCCGCTTCCTGTCAAGGGGGATATCGTCATTCAGGGGTCTGGGATGACCCGCGGCAGAAATAACGATCAAAAGAACGCTCCAGACTATCCACACAAAACCATATGTTTTCAGGAATATTATCAAATAAGCGCCGAATGAGAACAGGACAGCAGGCAATACAGATGAAAGGATGGATGCCTTTTCACCCATCATGGCGCGAAGGACATGACCGCCGTCCAGCTGCCCGACAGGCATGAGGTTTATTGCTGTCAAAAGCATCCCGGCCCAACCTGCAAAAGCGATAGGATGAATGTATGTATCTGAATTCGGAATGAAATCCGTGATAAACCCGAAAAGAGGCGGTATACCCAGAGCGATCCCGGGATCTTGCGAAGTGAGCAGCACAGGAGGTTGAAGAAGCCCTATGATCGTAACGACCACAGACGCAAAAAGCCCTATCAGAGGACCAGATACTCCCACGTCGAACAGCGCTTTTCGAGAGGGTATTGGACCTCTGTGTTTGATGACAGCCCCCATCGTCCCTATTAAAGTTGGGAACGGGATGAAATATGGCAGAGAAGTTCGCATCCCGTGCTTTTTCGCAACAAAATAATGTCCTGCTTCATGCGCGCCCAGCACGGTCATGATGGCTATTGTGAACGGTATCCCCTTAAGAACACCAAGAGGGGAGGCTTCAGGGTCAGCTCCATAAAGCAGCGAACCCACCACCATGGTAGTAAAAAATGTAGCGATCAACAGAGCAACATTTATCCATGTCCGCTCTTTGACCGGAGCGAATTGCGAAGCCACAAGCACATCCTCGCCCAGTTCATGCCTCACCGAGAATTCAAACCCCTTTTCTGCAAAAACGGTCCAGAGTTCCTGGTATAATATCCTGATATCTTTTTTCGGAAGCCCGAAGAAATAGATATTACCCTCATGCTGCTGTATTTCATATATGGAGAAAAGAGGGCTTACCTTTTCAGCCAGTTCATCCGCAGTTGTTGACCTTTGAAAACCGTTCATTTGCATTAATATTCTATATCATGCCTGATGAATGTAACCATACCAAGGAAAAGCAATATTACAGAAATGGCAGTCAGTATATTGAAATAATCAGTAAATACAGAAGGGTTATAAACCGCCATCAGTTCAAGGGTAAAAGGGGAAAGCCAGGTTATTTTTTCAAGGTATATCAGATAATCCGTGCTGTTATTCGTCAGGTTCAACACGAATTCAAGGAATGGTATCATTATCCACAAAGAGGTCAGCATGGCAGTAACTGTGACTATCTTAGTCCCTACCCATGTGGCTTTCTTCTCGTTCTTGAACAATACTGAAATGAACATGCCTGCTGATGCGAACAACACCGCATTGATGAAAAGCATCTGCAGTACCAGTATGCCAACATTATATGCAGAACTGAACAGGGATGTAAAAACCCATTCTGTAATGAAATAAAAGAAAAGTATCATAGGAAGCGTTAAAAGAAGAAGTCCGATGAATTTACCGAAGTATATCGATGGTCTTGTCTGCGGACTTGAAGCCATGATATAAAACGTCTTTTTTTCATTCTCCCCTGCTATAGTTGTACTGGCTTTTTTAATTATCTGGTTGCCCATCAAGGTAAGGCTGAGCATGAACGGGAATAATATGAAGAATATTACACCGATAGAGAGCGGGAAAACCATTGTAGGGATTTTACCTGACATAACCTCGGATGAAGACGTTGCAGCAAAGGATACTATGTAACGCAGCACATCAGTCATGGGATTATTTGCGTATTCTGACGGCAATATCATCGGATCGATGCTGATATCTGTATACTTTTCTGCAAAGAGAGCGTACGTTGAAATAAAGACCAGCACGCCAAACCATAAATACGATTGCAGAAAGCCTTTTATCAGGCGTCTTGTTTCACTGTACACAATGGATAGAAAACCGGAAATGAATGACAGCATATTTATTTCTCCACGGGATGATACTTCGCAAAAATGTCATCGACCGATATCTTCACTGGTCTTGCATCAATGATATCAGCGGCGCTGGCTGCAATCTTCATAATACCAGGGATCTCGGAATCGTTCTTATAATGCACATATATCGATTCGCCGCTGACAGTTACTTTTGCCCCGTACTTTCCAAGTTCAAAAAGCAGTTTCTGTGTCTGCCCCACATCAAATAATTTGATCTCAATGGCTCCCTTGCCTATTTTTTGTCTAAGATCAGCCATTTCACCATCAACTATGACTGAACCGCTTCGCATGACTGTCACGCTCTTGCACAGCCCGTCCACGGCATCAAGGTCCTGCCCTGTAAGAAGTACGGTCTTGTTCGAAGCAAGAAGGAACTCTCTTATCCTTTTTTGTGAAACGGGGTCAAGACCTGCCATCGGCTCATCCAGCAGTAAAACAAGAGGGTTGTGAACGCACGCTATCGCGAACGCAACATTTTTCTCCATTGCCTGGGAAAAACGGTCAAGCCTCTGGTCAGCTACAGATTCAAGCCCCATTTGTTTTAAGATACTTTCGATGATGTTCCTGTCATGTATCCCGTGAAGCGAAGCTGCGAAACCGACAAGTTCCCGGGCTGTGTGATCTTTCGGAAGACAGGGCGTCTTCGGGACGTAGCCGATTATTTTCCGTATGTGTAAACCTCTTTCCAGCGGGATTTCGTTAATATTAGCCTTGCCGGAATCAGGTCTGACAAGGGTCGAAAGTAACCTTAGCACTGTCGTCTTTCCACAAGCTTCAGGACCTATGAGCCCGTGAATGACGCCTTTTTTTACATGAAGGTCAAAGTCTTTTATGGCTCTTGTTTTTCCGTATTTCTTGTTCAGCTTGCTTAATACTATCATTTATCCCTTGACCCCAGAGGAACGAATTTCGTGCCGTAATACAGCATCCCTTTCTCGCTCTCTTCACCCAGCTTCCTGAAAGCGGATTTTACCTTCATGCCGATTTGGATATCTTTATGATCGCATATCACCTGCGAGGTAAGGCTGGGACCTTCGTCAAGTTTGATTATTGCCAGTATGTAAGGTGTCTGCTTCTCGAAATCTTTTGTTGAACTGTGTATTATCGTGTATGTCACAACTTCACCCGTTCCTTTGAATTTGAACGGCACTGACCTGCTGCTGCGCCTGCATTTCGGGCACAGGTTCCTTGGAGGATAGTAGAATTCACCGCATTTTTCACAGTGCGTGCCGATAAGATTGTACATGTTCTTGAGCCTTCTCCAGAATCTTGCAACAGTCATTTTTACCTCCCGAAAATATGAACAACAGCAGTGCCGCCTGAGCCCCCCACGTTATGGGTAAGACCTATCTCGGCGCCGTCGATCTGACGTTTTCCAGCTTCGCCGCGAAGCTGCAATACCATCTCGACAGCCTGCTTGACGCCTGTGGCGCCGACAGGATGACCGCATGCCTTAAGACCGCCTGACGTGTTAATGGGTATTTTTCCTCCGATAGCGGTCATGCCATCCATGGTAGCTTTTCCGCCATCTCCCTTTTTCACGAAACCCAGGTCTTCGATGGCGCATATTTCAGCGATGGTGAAGCAGTCATGCACCTCTGCGAAATCGATATCTTTTGGAGTGAACTTTGCCATCTTATATGCCCTGTTCGCGGCTGCTACCGTTGCATCGATCGTAGTTATGTCCATTCTGTCATGAAGCGAAAGCGTGCCGCTTGCCTGGGCTGACGCTTTTATGTATATGGGGGTATCAGTATACTTTTTTGCAATTTCGGCAGGTGCAAGAACGACCGCCGAAGCACCGTCTGAGATCGGAGAGCAGTCAAAGACATGGAGCGGATCCGCAACCATGACTGAATTGAGAACTGCATCAATTGAGATCTCATTCTGGAACTGCGCTTTGGGGTTCATTGTCCCATGATGGTGGTTCTTGACAGCCACGGAAGCAAGCTGTTCAGAAGTAGTCCCGTATTTATGCATGTGAAGCCGCGCTATCATGGCATAAAGCCCTGGAAAAGTGGCGCCCATTACGCCTTCCCATTCCCTGTCCGCGGCTGCAGCAAGGGCGTCCGTCGTGGTCTCGACATCAACATCAGTCATCTTTTCAGCCCCGCCAGCTATCACGATATCATGATAGCCTGAAGCTACCGCAATGATACCCTGCCGCAGCGCAAGACCGCCTGAGGCGCATGCCGCTTCGACTCGCGTTGAGGGGACGTGAAAGCCTGCAAGGCCGGAATAATCCGCTATCAGCGAGCCTATGTGCTCCTGTTCGATGAACCTTCCCCCGCTCATGTTGCCCACATACAGCGCATCTATCTTTCCGCCCTGGAGGTTCGCATCCTGTATTGCGGATACTCCCGCCTCCACAAAAATATCCCTGAATGATTTTTCCCATAATTCGCCGAATTCTGTACATCCGACTCCAATAATTGCTACGTCACGCATTGAATCACCTCACAACTTTATTTTTCCTTTATGTTTCGCATAGGTCGCATAATCGATATATATCGGGTTCGCCAGCAACTCTTCTACACTGGGCGCCCCATTCCTTACCTCATCTATCCTGTCGTTCACGCTGAAGCTGAACGCGTCGCTGCCAGCGCCTGAACCGAACGCGGTCATGAATATCCTGTCACCGGGTTTTGCGATATCAAGAGTGGCAGCAAGACCCATCATACATGAACCCGAATATGTATTCCCCAGCCGCGATACCACAAGTCCGGGTTTTATCTGCTCGCCTGAGAACCCGAGCATCTTTGCCACGCGCGTTGGGAACTTGCCATTTGGCTGGTGGAATACCGCATAATCATAGTCAGAGGGCTTTGTACCGAGCCGCTCCATAAGACCTTTGGCTGCAGAGGTCACATGCTTGAAATAACCAGGTTCGCCCGTGAACCGCCCGCCGTGTTCAGGATATGGCTTTCCTTCCCTTCTCCAGAAATCCGGTGTATCAGTGGTGAAGGAATACGTTGATTCTATATTAGCTATGGTATTTTTTTTTCCTATTATGTACGCCACACCGCCCGCAGCTGCGGTATATTCAAGAGCGTCGCCAGGCGCGCCCTGCGAGACATCTGCGCCTATCGCCAGCCCCAGTTCGATCATGCCTGATTCAGTCATCCCTGTACATGCCTGGATTGCAGCAGTGCCGGCTTTGCATGCGAACTCAAAATCTGCCGCTGTGAGGTTAGGCGTAGCGCCTATCGCTTCCGCAACGATCGTGCTTGTGGGTTTTACAGCGTATGGATGGCTTTCGGATCCCGTGAATACAGCCCCTATTTTTTGAGGGTTAACACCTGCGCGGTTTACTGCATTTCGCGCAGCTTCCACTGCTATCGTGACGGTATCTTCGTCCATATCAGGAACGGATTTTTCGAAAACCATCAATCCGTCGATGATACTGTTCGGGTTGTCACCCCATACTTTTGCTATCTCTTCTATTTTAATTCTATAGCGCGGTATGTATGCGCCATATGATACTATTCCAGATTTCATTTTTTACCTCAGTCTTGTTTAATATATCAGCAATCTAATGTTTCATATCGTAGGATTGCAGAGCCCGGATAAGTTCGTCTAGCGGCATTACAGTAGCTATAAGCGGTACGCGCTCTATTTCGGCGATCTTGACTGCTATCGGGTCGATCTCAGAAGCTGGAAGTCCGTGAAGCACTATCAAACCTGGTTTCAGGTTCGTTACCCTCAGCGCCACCATCGGGGACCGGCCTGTTGATATCCTGGTGTACACCATGGCTCTCTCCGAACTCCACCCGTACAGTTTCTGGAACTCATTGTAAGAAAGCTCAAGGATTGCCTTCAGGCTGTCGATCACAGTGTATCCGTACAATGGTTTGATGTGTTCGCTGCCAGGGCTGTAAACCACATCTCCCTTCAACAATTTTGTCATCTCTTCCACCGATATCGGAGAAAGATATTCATGAATATCATAGATGGCATTTGAAGTGACATTACCGCGCAGGATACCTTCGTAGGAGCGGATCTTCGCCCCTCCCCGCGAAACGTCCATGTCCAGGATGGCATCAATTATCTTGCTCACGATAAAAATACCCGGGGATTTTCTCCTTCCGCTCTCGTAGTCGCTTATCACAGAGGGCGATACTTTAAGGTATGCGGCAAGGTCTGACTGTGATATCTCAAAAACCGTGCGCCACTTTTTTAGCGTCTCACCGGGATTGTCAGATAATGTTATTTCTCCCGCCATTTTCTCGGCAAGCTTGTGCCTGAGATCATCATATGTAGCATTTATGCCAGATGCCGACGGGGCAGGCATGGAAGCAATGGCTGTGTTTTCAGTCATATAAGTTAATTAGTAATGATGTTGGGGCATATATAACTAACGAAGGGCACTTCGTCAAATAACGAAGTCCTGTCTTAACGGGGAGACCATCAATGATTTTAAGGATCCGGTCGATTTCATCAGTAAAAGTCAAATACCAACAGGATATCTAAGGGGATGCACCCATTGATGGATCGTCATGTGCGATTCAACAAAATGAGGGGCCGTAGGGTAGCCTGGTCCATCCTTCATGCTTGGGGTGCATGAGACCTGAGTTCAAATCTCAGCGGCCCCATTAAACTAATTCTGGATTCAAACCCGTTTTTTTTTCGTGCAACACAATATTCGGGTTCATTAGATTTAAATATTACAATACCTATCCGTGATAATACGTTGGCTCTTCCTTTTTCTTCTGTGCCTGCTGGAAATTGATAACGGGCACGGGCATTGATGGGGGAAGTCCCAATGATTTTGACAGTAAGAGAGCCAGAGGTGCAAGGTTAGCGACCATGGAATTTGCCAGCTCATTCTGTATATCTCCGGGAGCGTTCCCGGAATCCCATTTTGCCTTGAGGTCCTTGAGGTCTTCTTCGCTGTAATAATCGGATGATCCTTCGAACCTGATATGACCTATATTGGGTGATAAATAATTGATCGCAAAGGAATATTCCACCCGCAATACGGATTTTTCACCAAAAGGCGTTTTTTCGATAACTATTGAGGGGTTTTTCAGGTTAACGTCGTAGTTAATATTGATATTCTTGTATTTTCGAATATCCTCTGTGCTTGAATAGGTTTTGGATTCAACCGTCGAAAGCTGGAAGTTTATTATCATATAATTTCATGTTAATTATGCGTTTGAGATATATTAAAACTTGGTTTCGCACAATTTTAATACGAATCCAACATAATGTGATTCATGAAAATAATGGTCGCAGAATACGCGGTTGGCGCAGGCGTTCCCGAATTCCTGCTTGAAGGGCGGGCAATGCTGGGAACGCTCGTGCGAAGTTTTGTATCATGCGGTCACGAGGTATTGTATCCTACATCAGGAATGCAACTTGATACGGGAAAGGCTGTCAGGACAAATAAGTTTGAAGATTCTATATCAAAAATATCGAAAGAATGTGATGCCGGGCTTGTCATAGCCCCGGATGAACTCCTTGGCGATCTCACTGAGATCTTAGAAGATAATACTGTAAATCTGGGCTGCCCGCCTGATGCTGTGCGCCTGTGCGCTGATAAGCTGGAATGTACACGAGTCCTTGAAAAAGAAAAGATACCTGTTCCAGAAACAATAGGGATCGGAAACTACAGCGGGAATTATGTGATAAAACCCAGGTTCGGCTGCGCTTCAGAGGGCATCCACAGGAGCAGTGCTGGCGTATTAGAAGAGGGTTTTATCGGCACGAAATTTATCGAAGGCGAGCATCTCAGTGTAAGCATCATAACAGGGAAGACACAGCTTCTGCTCACGGTCAACAAACAGCTTATTGAGATGAACGATGAAATATAGTACAAGGGCGGCATAGTACCATATTACTGCGACAGGAATGATGAGATGATCGCGGTCGCGAAAAAGACCACGAAGGCGCTTGGATGCAGGGGATACGCAGGCGTGGATATAGTGCTTGGCGACATGCCTTATGTTGTGGATGTTAACCCAAGACCAACGACTTCCATTATCGGGATAAGCCGGGTGATGAATGAAGAAATAGGTGACCTCATAATGAAGTCAAGTTTCGGGGAACTTCCTGACCGGGTTAAGATCACTGGCACTTTAATCTTCAAGAAGGATGAATTATCTGGGCTTTAATGATAGCCATAAATAAAAGCCACCGAGGCTTGTATTGAGCCAGTAGGATACGAGCCTGTAAAGCCACGCTGCCACCAATGCAGACTCTGCCGAGATACCGCCGAACATGAAAAGCCCTGCCATGGTAACATCAACGACACCCAGACCACCTGGAAGAAAAAGGGGGAGCCAGCT
Organism: Methanobacteriota archaeon; assembly: GCA_018899795.1. The sequence goes on along the minus strand of JAHIHJ010000381.1, from coordinate 7,991 downwards.
GCTCATCATTGAAAGCGTATATGTGATTATCAGGATGCTGATATGGATATCCGGCTCTCCCATGGAGAGAAATACCGCATATATAGCCATAATATCAAACACCCATCCCAGGAAAGATAATATAGTGGCTTTTAGAACAGCGTTCCTGTTATTCCCGATATTCTTTAGACCGCCATGAAATGAATCAATTGATCTATCGACTGCTTCCACGTAAGCCCTGTGGTCATATCCTTTTTTCACAAGCCCTATAAATGGGGATAGAAATTTGATCACTGAATGAACGAACGATGAAAGTTTGTCTTTTTTCATATAAAAATAAATGATCAGGCCAAACATGCTGAATGCAAGAGTAATCGAGAACGCAAGACCTATTAACTGCCATGTTTCAAGCCTTACTTCAGACCTTGAGAACAAAAGCCCTACACCCAGTCCGCCGATCACCAGGAACGGGAACATGTTCAGCATCCTCTGCGTTATAACACCTGCAAAACATTCTGCCTTGCTTATGCCGGTTTCTTTGCCCAGCAACATGGCTTTTATCGGCTCGCCGCCAGTCCCGAACGTGGGAGTGATATTGTTAACAAATGTCCCTGCCATAAAGAACGAAAATAACCTGTAGATACCGATCTTTGAGGGAATAAGATACCGCCAGGTGATCGTGAAAGCCAGTATGTTCAGGAAGTTGAAAAGGATAACAAGAAGAAAAAGCGATTTGTTGATCTTGCTGATACGGGATATGAATTCGTTAAAACCCACTTCGTTTGCGAAAAGCGCAAATATCAAAGCGCCGATCAATACCACAATCCAGATATTTTTTTTCTTGAATCGATCCATGTTTTACCCTGATACTTACTTTCACACTAGATAAAATTGCTGGTAGTAATCAAATGTTTTAAGTATTAATATTGTAATATCAACATTTGCCTTTAACATAAAAGGCAGAGGGTACAAAATGCCAATGGATGAAGATGCGATGTTTAAAGCTTTGCTGACAAATAAGCCTAAGCCAAAGCCACCTGTAGCGAATGAGATCAAACAAGCGCCTGCGCAGCCTGTAAAACCTGCTGCACAGCCTTATAGACCGCCTGCAGCAAAAGGCAGCGAAGATGCAATGTATAAAGCATTATTACATAGTAGACCTGCGCCTCCTGTACAAAAGCCCCAGGTCAGGGTCGAACCAAGACCTGAACCCATGCAGCCGACACCTCATGCAGCGCATGTGCAGCAGGAACCTGAGGAGATAGCACAGGCTAGTCCACCCCCTGTTATGACACCGGAGCCGTTGGTGGATTCTATAAATGATCTTACAGCGAGCGTGAGCCAATTGCAAAGCCTGATGAAAACAACAGTATTGCCGGTTATGATCCTGATACTTCTTGTTGAGATAGTGATACTGGTCAAAATGCAATAATCTAATAGAGGCATTATCAGTTAGCAGCCTGCTTTTGAATACGGATGCTATACTGATATGGTTTTTTGGGACACCAAAAAATTTTAAAATCTCCATAAAAGCAAAGGCTTATTACGTTTAATTCAGATTGCAGAGAACATTATGATAACCAGGAAAGACCTTACGCATATTGGATGGCTTTCGCGCCTTGAATTGAGCGAAAAGGATATTGAGATATATACTCCGAAGCTCAATTCTGTTCTCGATTATTTCAGCGAACTGGATGAGGTTGATACAGATGGGGTTGAGCCAACTTATCATGTTCTGCCCCTCAGCAACGTCTTCAGGGAGGATGAGGTTCGCGAACAGGGCGGTTCCCTTACGCAGGAAGAGGCGCTTTCCAATGCCCCAAAGACGCATGAGGGGTTCTTCAAGGCGCCGAGGATGATGTGAAATGTGGGCGAGCATCAATGAACTGAAAGAGAGGATACACGCGGGTTCTTCAGAGGAAGTCGTTGCCGAATATCTGGACAGGATAGGCAGAAGTAAGTTAAATGCCTTTATTTCTATTGCAGGAGAAAGCGCGCTTTCCCGTGCGAAAGAAATTGATGCAAATGATATTGAAGGACCGCTTGCAGGCATACCTGTCGCCATCAAGGACAATATTTCTACAAAAGGTATACAGACAACCTGCGCCTCAAATATACTGAAAGGCTACGTTCCCCCATATAATGCCCATGTCATAGAGAGGCTAAAAGACGCGGGTGCTGTCATCATCGGAAAGACGAACATGGACGAGTTCGCAATGGGAACATCGACTGAGAGTAGTTTTTACGGAGCTACGAAAAATCCCTGGGACATGGAAAGGGTGCCGGGCGGCTCCTCTGGCGGAAGTGCGGCAGCAGTTGCTGGTGGTGAAGTTCCGCTTGCGCTTGGTTCTGATACCGGCGGCTCTGTTCGCTGTCCTGCATCGTTTTGCGGCGTTGTCGGGCTAAAACCCACTTATGGCGTCATTTCAAGGTACGGACTTATCGCTTATGCGAACTCACTTGAGCAGATAGGACCGTTCGCAACAAGCGTTCGCGATGTGACGGCTCTTTTTGATGTTGTGGCTGGTTACGACCCGCGCGATTCAACATCTGTTGATAAGGAAGTAAATTATTCCTCATCCCTTGAAAATAATGTGAAAGGATTGCGGGTCGGGGTGCCTGAAGAATATTTCGGGGAAGGTACAGATGAAAAAGTGGATAAAGCTGTCAGGGATTCCATAAATGCTCTCGAAGAACTGGGCGCGAAAACCACGACAGTTAAGATGCCCCACACGAAGTATGCGCTTGCAGCTTATTACATAATCGCAATGAGCGAAGCCTCTTCAAACCTTGCGCGGTTTGACGGGATGAGATATGGGCTGCGCACAGAGGACTCAGACTGGCATACAACTTTTTCGCATGTGAGGGCTGCCGGTTTCGGGGATGAGGTAAAGCGGAGAATTCTTTTGGGCACTTATGCGCTTTCGGCAGGGTATCATGACAAATACTACCTGAAAGCCCTGAAGGTCAGAACACTTATTAAGCAGGACTTCGAGCGGGCATTTAAGGACGTTGATGTTCTAATTACGCCGACCATGCCGTATCCTGCGTTCAAGCTGGGGGAAAAGATAGACGACCCGATCTCTCTGTATCTTGCCGACGTTGATACTGTCCCCATAAACCTTGCAGGCGTTCCGTCCATCTCGGTGCCGTGCGGTTTCTCTGGCGGACTGCCTATCGGGATGCAGATAATAGGTAAGCATTTTGATGAATCGACTATCCTGCGCGCGGCTTACACATTTGAAGAGAATACCGATTTCCATGCAAAGCGACCAGAGGGGATGTGATGTACGAAAACCCTGACGGCGTGATGATAGGGCTTGAAGTCCATGTGCAGTTGAACAAGCTAAAAACAAAGGTGTTCTGCGGCTGCGCTACGGATTATCATAACGACCCCCCCAACTCCCATGTGTGTCCTGTATGCCTGGGATTGCCCGGCTCGATGCCGGTAATTAATAAAAAAGCCGTGGAATCGGCTATAAAGATAGGACTTGCGCTCAACTGTAAAGTGGAAGAGCACACACAGTTCTATCGAAAGAACTACTATTATCCTGACCTCCCGAAAGGCTTCCAGATAACGCAGTACGACTTCCCTATTTCAAGCGGAGGCTACGTTATGATAGAAGGCGAGGAAGGGGAGCTCAGGGTGGGGATAACGCGGGCGCACATGGAAGAAGACCCGGGCAGGCTTGTGCATGAAGGCACCATAGATAAATCGAAATACACGCTTATCGACTACAACCGTTCCGGCATGGCGCTTATCGAGATAGTGAGCGATCCTGACATGAGGAGCCCCAAAGAAGCGCGGCGGTATCTGGATAAGCTTCGCAACATTGTTGAGTACCTTGATGTGTTTGATGGGAACCTTGAAGGGGCGATGCGTGTGGATGCCAACATTTCTATTATGGGAGGACAGCGCGCCGAGATAAAGAACATTTCATCATTTAAAGGGGCTGAGCGCGCGCTGCTCTTTGAGATCGTGCGGCAGAAGAACGTGTTGCGCCGCGGGGGTGTTGTGGTGCAGGAGACGCGGCATTTTGACGAGGCGCGCGAGATCACACTCTCCATGAGGACGAAGGAAGAGGCTCATGATTATCGCTATTTCCCTGAGCCTGACCTTGTGCCCCTGAAGATATCGGGATGGGCGCCTGCGATAAAGGAGACGCTGCCTGAATTGCCGGATGCGAGGAGGATGCGCTTTGTGGAGCAGTATGGGATCATAGACGACCATGCAAAGGCGCTGACTTCGGAATTGAAGCTTGCGATATTCTATGAAGATGTTGCAAATAGAGCAGACCCGAAGACCTCAGCAGTATGGATATGCGATGTGTTGAAGGGTGAATTGAACTACCGTGACCTCACGATTGATGCTTTCAAGAAAGAGCACATGCTTTCTGTGCTTGAGCTTCTTACTGGCAAGAAGATAACAGAGGACGGCGCCGTGGATATTATCAGGACGTTGCTTGATAAAGGGGGCTCGCCTGAGGAGATAATCAAGGATAAGGGGCTTGTAATAGTAGCGGGCGACATCGTTGAAACTGCGGCGCTTGAAGCGATCAAGGAGAACCCGGTGGCTGTTGCTGATTTCAGAGCAGGGAAGGAGAAGGCGCTCAACTCGCTTGTGGGCGCGGTCATGAAGAAGACGAAGGGTGGCGCGGATGCGAGAGCGGTGATGGAAGTGCTCATAAACCTTTTGACAAAATGAAGACAGCAGTGGATTCAAGATGCCATGATCAAATCATATTACCCACTTTGTTATCAGATTCGATAACGAAAACTATTAATCATGATAAATTAATGTTGTAATTGCCTGTTACTTCAATAAAAGTAATAGGTGCACTCTGGAATGAGCAAAAAAGAGATAGAAAGAAGAACCATGGAATAAAAACCAGGCTTCCATGAGGGAAATACCTCATAACCGATAAAGGTTAAGGAAGTTGATTCGTCTGGATTTCTCTGCTCAGAGAGATATAAGAGATTGAAAGATAAACCAGGAATACCCGTGCTTTCGGGGCGTAAATGCCAAATGATCTAATAAGGTCTGAAAGAAATATGGGTAGGGAATGGGGAAGATCTCTTATATCTGGAGTGCGATGTTTTGAAATATTGATCCCTGATTCAATTTTTTGTTCGATAATGTAAGTCATGAATTTTATTTTCTTGAATGAATCCTTGTGTATGATATGATCTGTACGGGGATGATATATCGAAAATATAAGGGGAATAATATTCCTATTTGGTCAAGATCATAAAAATACTCATAATTGTTGATACTAATTGAACTCTTTTATTTCTGGCAAAGCTTTCCTGACAACCATCACTCCTTCTTCCCCGACATCACAAAAAACCCATTCCCTTTGACCATCCACTTCAACTGCGTAAAAAAAGCCCCTGCGCCCGCATCAGTTCGCGGATGCGCTCCGATAAATGAAAATCCATTCTTCTTAAACCACCCGAGCACTTCTTCCACCGTATGATAACTCTCATGGGGATGCACATATTTATCAGCAACATACGCCGCTTCATGAACGCTCCTCATTTTTCTTCCGTATATCGATCTCTCCACATACTCCATCCTCTTATCGAAATCCAGACCCGCTCTAAATCCGATCCAGGTCCTCACCAGCCTGTGCCGCAGCCGTCCGTATCGGTTATAGAGCCCTACAGTAATAGTCCCTCCAGGCTTACAAAATTTTGAAAGCGCAAGGAAATTATCATAAGGTTTTTCAGTATGGTGAAGCGCCCCGAGACAGAATACGTGATCAAACCGTTTTTCAGTCCAAAACTTAGCCATATCACAGTGGCTGAATTCTACCTGCAGGTTGAATTTATCGGCAAGCTCTCTTGCTTTCTCAAGCGATGCACTGCAAAGGTCAAATGCTGTAACGCGCGCGCCGTGATAAGAAAAATAGGCGGCTTTCTCCCCTGTGCCGCAGCCTGCGTCCATGATATCTTTCCCAGCAAGGTCACTTGATGTCAATTCGACTGTGCCAAGGATATTTCCCATGACATTGGAGTGGAGCTTGTGTATCAGGTCGCGCTCAGTGCGGATAGGCAACGATGGGTAAGGGTATCTTTCGTAGAACTTATTTACTCTGCCTGCGATTCTGTCCATTGAAACTACTTTTTCCTTATTCTAAAAACATATATCAATAAAATAATTACAAGTCCTACCACGACAATACTTGCATCTCTTATCCAGGATAACATTTCAACCACAGGTTTTGTTTCGTCCGTCTTCTCGGGTGAAGTGACATTAGACGCGTTGATCTCCTTTTTTATGAATGAAGTGTTCCTTGATAGCGTAAGAGTGATCTCACCCCTGTCCTTTGATATCTCTCTTAAAAACCCGGATATTTCTGCATGGTCTGTAATATTTATAGTTGCATTATCAATGCCGCTGATATTTGTCACATCCACACCCTGAGGCATCACTATGGTTACGGGTGTCCCTGCCTGCCCCATGAACCATATACTTCCTGCATTCAGAACGCTTGTATCAAACCTGTAAGTTGTCGTGTATGTATTCACAACTGTATCTAAGATATGGGTTTTCCCGATGACATCTGGTGATAACATAGCATCGACATCGACAAGATATATCCCGTCAGTTTTGTTGTTTATCCTCACATCCAGTTCTTTGTAGATAGAACTTCGAAACTCTTTGCGCAATTCTTTGTCTGCCAGAAGTACTTCCCATGTATTCACGAAACTATCGTTGTCGCCAAAACCCGAATCTATGTTAATCCGAAACGCTATAGAATCCGCTCCGGTAATAGTCTCGTCGTAACTCCATATCATATCATATTCATTGATTGTGATATTATTAGCCCATAAATTCCCCCCCTCACCTGCGCCGACCAACAATGCTATCACAAAAAACGTTATGAAACCCTTCATTTTGTAAAGACCTCACATCCATCTGCTGTAACGATAAGTGAGTGTTCTGCCTGGGAGATAAGGCCTCCATCTACTTCTTTCAGTATGGGGTAGGGCATGATGATGTTCGCCTTGACTAGAGCCAGCATAGCGAAATCCACATTGCTGCCGAGCCATCTTTTCGCAAACGGCAGGGTCTTATATTCCAGTATTTTTTCGAGAAGTTTCCTTGCAGATGGGAGGCGCACAGGTCTCTCGGAAACAAGATGATATATTTCCGCGTTCCCTGCATCGTAAATCTTCCCGACACCATCTGTGGCAAATGGCTCTATGGCGATTATGTCAACTTCTTCCAGCACAACGCCGTGAGGCATTTTTTTGTTGGGTATGGCTGGAGGTGCATGCTGAAGGTATTGCGCAAGTCCATGCCCTGTGAGATTGATAACTGGTTTATATCCGAATGAAGTTATGGCATCCTCGATCACGCCTCCGATATCTGCAGTGTTCACACCCGCATGTATGAATTTGATAGCATCAGCTAGAGCTTTTTCTGAAGCCTTGACAAGGTCGGGATGACCTGAGAGGTCAACCGTGATAGCCGTGTCCGCGATATATCCATCTATGTGGACGCCTATATCCAGTTTTACCATATCCTCCCCAAAAACGGATTTATCATCAAAAGTTGGAGTTGAATGCGCAGCTTCATCATTTCGGGAAATGTTGACCGGGAAAGCCGGTTGACCGCCTTTCTCACGTATCAGGTTTTCTGCGAACTCAGCGACAGAAAGTAAAGTTGCATCCTTTTTTACTTTTTTTGCAGTTTCGGCACGCACTTCTGAGAGGATCTTACCCGCTCTCATGTATTTTTCCAGTATCTCCTCTTTTTCGTTCATTCAATCACCAGATTCTTTTCAAATATAGTTAAATTCTTGCATCCGTTCGCAGTCACCACGACAACATCTTCAAGCCTTACGCCGCCTGTTCTCTTGAAATAGAGTCCAGGCTCAACAGTGACAACACATCCTGCTTTCAGTTCCTTTCCGCTTTCGCTCAGGTTAGGACCTTCGTGGATATCAAGCCCTACGCCATGCCCTGTTGAATGGATAAAACCTTGTGTGAATACTCCGGTTTTG
>JAHIHJ010000380.1 GCA_018899795.1 Methanobacteriota archaeon | reverse complement strand
TGAAGAAGTATTGGAGCCTTATCTTGAGGATCTCAGGAAATTCCAGAAGCTCTCAATGGATGAGGAAGCAAAACAGCATTGCATGGGGATATTGAAAGGGATTTATAAATTTGAAAAGGATGCCACTACAGAATTTCAGGACTGGTCTGGAGATGATCCTCATGTATATTTCATACAGGTTTTTGAGGAGTGGGAGAAAGGGAATAAGGATATTAACAATTTAGATGAGATGCATCTGTTTATAAAGAAAAATTGTGCAAAGTGGTATAAAGATATTGAGAAGCGGTAAAAAGATTCATCAATATGCTCCACACACAAACTACATGGCTCACCAGCCCCGCAAGCACAAAATACCATCTTAACAGAGAAGGCGGACTTTTAGAGCACAGCATTGGAGTAGCCGAGACCCTCCTGCAACTGCGCGCCGCCCTCGCGCCAGAAATAAGCGAAGAGAGCTGCGTGATCGTTGGTCTTTTCCACGATGTCGGGAAGGCGGGAATGCCGGGAAAGCCATATTATCTACCAGAAGTCAAAGACGGCATACCAACTGGCGCATACACCATAAACCCTGAGATCGTTGCTATGGGTTTGTCGCTGCGCAGCCTGTATCTTGTTTCGCAGTATATCCCGCTTTCAGATGCCGGGGCGCAGGCGATCGCTTACCATGATGGTATGTATGTGCCAGAGGGGCGCTCGATGGCGCATAAGGAGGAGCCGCTGCTGCTGTTGCTGCATTGGGGGGATATGTGGACGGCGAGCGTGAGGGAGAAGAGTTCATGACAAGAATTTAGACAATCGCCTCATTTATCCATCTCTTAATAGCATCAATTTCATCGTCTGTTTTTATAAGTTCATTCAGAAAGTTCTGAAAGTTTATATTTCTCTCAATATGAGTTATATCATGCAGTTCTTCAGGATCATCTGGCAATCCAAAATCCTTTACAGAAATTCCATTTTTTTTGGCTCGATGAAGCAGCCAATGTTCAAGATATGGAGAAATCTGAATTACCCTTTTTCCAAGATCATCCTTTCTTATGAGTAATTTTATCGTATCCATGGCTTCTTTTTCGATATACTTCTTCATCTCTCCAGGCTGACTGCTATTCGGGTCTTCATCTATAATGCCAATTGCATGCGGTTTTTTACCAATGATCCCCAGGACTTTGCCTTTGCCGCTTTCATGTTTTATCAACTTTCTTGCAAATCCCATGCTTTTTATAAAAAATTCATCAGGGTCGCACTCAACGACTATCATTATTTTTCCGCCTGTTCGAGGAAGGAGTTCAAATTAAAAAACGGGTCATATTCCATCAATTCTGACATCTGATCACCATTAAGGCATTTTACTTTTGTCTGGTAGTCCCTGAAATATGTGATGAAAACATTGATCGAATCTTTTCTTGCCTTTTCAATAATTGAAAGCAGCAGGTAGGGATTATGAGTCGCAATGAAATACTGGTTTGATCCATCCAGAGCGATCTTTTCACCCAGATATTTTGTATAGTACGGGAATGCATGCGCCTCCGGCTCTTCAAAGATTATAGTGGAGTCGTTGTTTGATTCCATGGCGATCACATGAAAGATTATCGTCTGGAGCGTATCCGAGGTCAGTATGTAGGGATAGCTAAAAACCATATCTCCTGTTTGCTTCTGTATCTCAAAAGTTCTCTCCTGCGGCTTGAATACGAGATTGAAACCAAGATTCTTGAAAAACCGTGTCATGGTTTCACGAAGCTTCTTGTTCCCCATCACAACAGTAAAGAGGTTTGAGCCATGGGGAGGCATAAGGAAGGATGAACTGGTGTCCGGGAACTGGTCACGCTTCAAGAATCGATAGAATTTTATGGACTCAGCTTCCGGGAGCGGGCTCTTTGTCCCTTTGATATTGCCAGAATAATCCATGGTGCAGATGGTTCTTTTTTTATCTCCATATTCAAAATTAAAATTATCGCTTTCAAATTTTATATTCAATTTTGATTTCCCGGCGCCTATGCTGACTGGTTCATCCAGCAGGTCATCGTAGAAAAGGTTCGTGATGCTGTGGAATCTCACATAGTCTTTGAGAGTTCCTGCATACCTGCACCAGCTCATGACGCCGAGGGCTTCAAGTATGTTGGATTTGCCTGCATTGGGTTCGCCTATGAACAGGTTTATTCGCTTGCAGTCGATTGATAGATCTTTTATGGATTTGAAATTTTTTATTGATAGATTTTCGATCATGGTGAATAACTCCGGTTCTGGCTATTTTATTGTCTATTTGCTATATAGAAGCCCTGGGTTCATTAAATTTGTCTTTTTTCCATGAAAAATAACTGTATGGAAGTTAATACGAAAAGATTTTTTATACAAAGGTATAGAATATCGGTTATAATTTTTATGAGTGGATAAGAATGAACAAAAAAGCCATGAAGAAAAAAAATTCGTCTGCCTCCAAAATATCAGAGAAAAAGCAGATCATGGATGACATCCGAGCCAGGCATGCATATGAAATCTTGAATAGACTTGCCGATGAAGATGCGAAGATTTCAAAACGCATAGAAAAGCTTGCATCTGAATACCTGAGAGAAGTTGACACGGATGATGTCGCAGATGGTGTTTTTCATGACCTGGATAGCCTCGAAGTTGAGGATGTCTGGGACAATTCTGGAGGAACGCGACACGGGTATGTTGACCCTTATGAACTTGCATCAAAGATGTTTGAAGAAGTATTGGAGCCTTATCTTGAGGATCTCAGGAAATTCCAGAAGCTCTCAATGGATGAGGAAGCAAAACTGCACTGCATGGGGATATTGAAAGGGATTTATAAATTTGAAATTGATGCCACTACAGAATTTCAGGACTGGTCTGGAGATGATCCTCATGTATATTTCATACAGGTTTTTGAGGAGTGGGAGGAAGGGAATAAGGATATTAACAATTTAGAAGAAATGCATCTGTTTATAAAGAAAAATTGTGCAAAGTGGTATAAAGATATTGAAAAGAATTCAGGAAGA
>JAHIHJ010000379.1 GCA_018899795.1 Methanobacteriota archaeon | reverse complement strand
ATCTTAAGTGGGACAGGATGTATGAGCTTGCTATCGACCCTGTTCATGCAAGAGCGGTAAGGGACAGCAGGTCGCCTGAGGATACAGAAGCATGTACAATGTGCGGGAATTACTGTGCGCTAAAGATCGTGAAGCAGAATTTCAACTTTGAGAGATGAAAGTAATATCTCGTAACTACGCCGTACCCAAAATTTCAGTCTCTCTTTTCAACAAAAAGTCTGTCAAAATATATGGGCACCCATCAGTGAACCTGCATCCTCGCCGCCATCAATGTGTGTTCCATTAGTATAGCGATCGTCATCGGCCCCACGCCTCCAGGAACAGGGGATATCAGTTTAACCTTAGGTAGAACGTCATCAAAATCCACATCCCCGTAAACCCTCTCGTTCTGCCACGTGATACCCACATCGAACACGATGGCGCCCTGCTTCACATGATCGGCTTTAATCAGACCTCGAACACCGGTGGCTACGATAAGGATATCCGCTTCTCTTGTATGGCTTTTGAGGTCTTTTGTGAAAACATGGCAGATACTTACCGTTGCATTGCGGTTCAGGAGCATCATTGCCACTGGTTTCCCGACAACATTACTGTGCCCGACCACGACCACTTCCTTTCCCTGCGGATCGATATTGAACTCCTCAAGCGCCAGGATAATGCCTTTTGGTGTGCATGGAACGAATCCCTCGCGCCCGATGAGCATCTTTCCCATGTTCAGTGGGTTGAAGCCGTCCACGTCTTTTTCCGGAGAAATGCGCATCATCACTTCCCTTTCATCGATATGTTTTGGAAGCGGAAGCTGCACAAGTATCCCGTGTATATCAGACCGCCAGTTAAGCGTCTCGATCAGCTTAATTATCTCTTCCTGCTTTGCCTCTGCCGGAAACTTGTGGTCTTCTGACGCAATACCCACGCGCTTGCATGCCCAGTGTTTGAGTTTAACATATAATTTTGAAGGAGGATGCTCGCCAACAAGTATCGTGGCAAGAGCAGGTTTAATACCTCTCTCGCTGACGAACTTTTCAACTTCTTTTTTGACGCGAGCTTCAATACCCTGCGCTATTTTCTTTCCATCGATAACGCGCGGGTCAGTGACCTCTGGAAGCGGTTCCATCGAACAACCTCACTCATAAGGGATCGGGAACTGGTTGCACAGTTCAAGCATATCCCTCTTAACTTCTTTTATCCGGTCTGCATCGTTCATGTTCTTGAGGGTCGTGTCAATAGCATCTGCAATGATTACCATCTCTTTTTCTTTCATGCCGCGCGTGGTCACAGCTGGCGTGCCTATGCGGATACCGCTTGTGATGAACGGACTTCGTGTCTCAAAAGGTATGGTGTTCTTGTTCAGGATGATACCTGCCTCGCCAAGCTTTGCTTCAGCGTCCTTGCCTGTAATATTTTGAGGTGTAAGATCAACAAGCATAAGGTGGTTATCAGTGCCGCCTGAGACCAGTTCGTTGCCCCGTATGGTCAGCTCATTAGCGATCTTTTTTGCGTTCTTCACGATCTGTTTCTGGTAGTCGTTAAAATCCTTGCTCATGGCTTCTTTGAACGAAACTGCTTTTGCCGCGATCACGTGCATGAGAGGACCGCCTTGCATACCCGGGAAAACCGATTTATCGATCTCCTTTGCATATTCTTCCCTGCACATTATCATCCCGCCGCGCGGACCCCTGAGTGTCTTGTGCGTGGTCGTAGTTACAAAGTCAGCATAGGGTACAGGGTCGCTGTGGATCTTCGCAACCACAAGTCCTGCTATATGGGCAATATCTGCAACCAGCATCGCCCCAACAGAGTCGGATATTTCGCGAAACCGCTTAAAATCGAGTTCGCGCGGGTATGCGCTTGCTCCCGAAACGATAAGTTTTGGCTTATGCTTTTTGGCAAGCTCCATAAGAGAGTCGTAATCAATGGTCTTTGTCTCCTTAGAAACGCCATATGGCACGATGTTGAACAGCTTGCCTGAGAAATTCACAGGACTGCCGTGTGAGAGATGTCCACCATGCGACAGGTCCATGCTCATTATGGTATCCCCGTGTTTGAGCATGGCGAAATATACAGCCATGTTAGCCTGCGAACCTGAATGGGGCTGGACATTGACATGCTCTGCCCCGAAGAGTTTCTTTGCGCGCTCTATCGCCAGGTTCTCAGCCATGTCCACGAACTCGCATCCACCGTAATACCTTTTGCCGGGATAGCCTTCAGCATATTTATTCGTCATTACGGAGCCTTGCGCCTGAAGCACGGCGCGGCTTGCGTAGTTCTCTGAAGCTATCAGGTTCAGTTTGTTCCTCTGTCTTTCGACTTCATGTCGCATTATTTCGTAAATTTCAGGGTCGATCGTCTTTAATGGCATAATTATTCCTTATCTTTATGAATTTTATTTATGAGTTTTCTTTATGAGCGTAATATATTTACTTTTCGTCCTTCTATACTGAGGCGATTTTCGATAAATAATTTCACGGCTTCGGGATAAACCTTGTGCTCCTGTTCAAGTATCCTGTCTGCAAGTGTTTCGTCCGTATCGTCTTCTCTCACTTCCACGCAGCGCTGCAGGATTATAGGGCCGCCGTCAAGTGTATCGTTCACGAAATGGACTGTGCATCCTGCCACTTTCACGCCATGTTCTAGTGCCTGCTTCTGCGCATGGAGCCCGGAAAAAGCAGGAAGCAGCGCAGGATGGATGTTGAGTATACGGTTTTTATATGCAGAAAGCAGGGTTTTTCCTAGTATCCTCATGTAGCCTGCAAGCAGCAGGAGTTCAGCATTATGTTTTTCAAGGTTTTTCAGAACCTCTTTTTCGTAGAATTCCTTTGAAGAATAGTTTCCAGGATCTACAAAAACAGCCTCTATACTGTGTTTTTTTGCTCGATCAAGCGCGTAGGCATCTCCGACATCGCTGATAACAACGGAAATTCGCGCCTTCAGGTATCCATCTTCGATGCTGTCGATCATCGCCTGAAGGTTCGAGCCTCTTCCTGAAACTAGCACTGCTATATTCGTCACGGATGGCTCTTATGCCTCCGGGAATATAATAGGTTTTGGTTTACTTTGGTCTGTAGAATTCAATTAAAAGATCGTTCGT
>JAHIHJ010000378.1 GCA_018899795.1 Methanobacteriota archaeon | reverse complement strand
GAGGAAAAGAAATGGCACAAGTTTACAGGTGTAAGGTATGTGGATATCTCTGCGCAAGGGAAGAACCGCCTGATCTTTGCCCTATTTGCAGGGCGAAGAAGGAAAGGTTCGAGAAGTTTGAGATGAAGTGATGGTTTATTAACTCATATTGAAAACAAGTGACCCCATAATAGACAAAACAGAAAAATCCAGGACCTTTTACAAATGACCCCTAAAGTTCTAATCCTCACAGGATACGGCATAAATTGTGACATTGAGACAAAGCACGCTTTCGACCTTGCAGGCGCACAGGCTGAAAGGATACATCTCACCGACCTTCTGGATGGCAGCGTTAAGCTTTCAGATTACCATATCCTTGCACTTCCTGGCGGTTTTTCCTTCGGGGACGACATAGCTTCAGGCAAAGTGCTTGCCAACATGATAAAGTATAATCTAGGGGAACAGGTACAGGAGTTCATAGAAGATGGCAAATTGATAATAGGCATCTGCAACGGCTTCCAGGCAATGGTAAAGATGGGATTGCTGCCAGCGTTTGGCGGCGATCATTCCAGGCAGGATGTCACTCTCACTTTCAATGACTCAGGCAGGTTCGAGAACAGGTGGGTTCACATGAAAAGCAGTCCGGGCTCAAAATGCGTTTTTACCAGAGGGATCGAAAGCATCTACCTTCCTGTGCGCCACGGCGAAGGCAAGTTCGTGGTCAAAGATCCGCACGTTCTCGAGAAGCTTAAAAAAAACCACCAAATCGTATTCCGTTACGTTGATAAAGATGGAAATCCTGCGGGATATCCGCATAATCCCAACGGCTCTATCGATAATATCGCTGCAATATGCGACGAGACAGGCAGGGTATTCGGATTGATGCCTCATCCGGAAGCCTTTATGCACAGGACGAACCACCCGGCATGGACGAGGGAGGAATTACCTGAAGAAGGGGCAGGCATTGCGATATTCAGGAATGCAGTTGAATACTCCGCAGAAAATCTGTGATCAAAACAATACTTTCTTTCTTTTATCAATGCCGGATACGATCTCCTGAAGTTCCTGTTTTTTCAAAACCAGGCTTTCTTCCAGAGATAACAGATGCCTTTTTGAAACTTCAAGTTTCTTTTCAGCTGAAACAGATTCATCATGCAGCGATGAGATCCTGCTTTCCAGACTCGCTGCTTCCTGGACTATGTTCAGTCCTGATATCTCTTCTTTCTTGGCATTAAAATTCGATAAATTGGTTTGATATTCTTTTTGGAAAACCCCGATGTTTGCCCCGGCATACATAATATTTTCCAGTATCACATCTCGTTTGTCCGGATTAAAAGTTACAGTATCGTTCTTGAGAATGTCCCTGAGTTCAACAAAGAACCCGGGACTCACAGATGCGGGGTCTGATAAACACAAATTAAGTTCTTTCTTAATTCCGGGAGCCATTTCAAACTTCCAATCATCGTTCAATTGTTTGAGCCTCAGCAGGGGCTTCTTCAAAGGTACAAAAAGAATATTTATATCAGATAATGCTTTTTTATATTTTTTATCAAGGTCAGCAAGGTCATTCTTGCAGTTCACATAATACTTCCATTGTTCGCTGTCCGCAAGCTGCTCAAGAGAATTCTGGTTCAGGTCGATCTTCTTCTGTAAAGTATCTATCTTTTCATCGAAATCTTTTATGGTTTTTTTCTCTGCATAGATCTGGGAAGTCATCTCTTTTATTATCTGAATATGGCTTTGCGCATTCTCAAAAGCTTCAAGCGCCATTTTATTATCATTCATGGGTTCACCAAGCCGGTTGAAGAGTCTTCTAAGCTCGTTCACCTCTGCAATGACCTTTTTTGAATCTTCAAAAAACACCATCTTTGTGTATTGATAGCTTTTCATCATATTCTCAAGACACATATTAAGTGTCTGCATACCGTTTTCATGGAACTCAAGAACGCTCTTTACATCAGTTTTTTTCGGGATATTGATATTATCTATGAGCAGGCTGACCTGTTTTACCATGTTATCCCGGTTACTTGTAGCGATCTTCACAATCTTCAGATGAAATCTTCCCTCAGGCTTTTCGTTTGCAAGTTCTGACGCCCTTTTTCTTATCCTGTCAAGCGCCACCTCAATATCCAAGAATATAGACGCGGCATGTCCGCCCGCTGAAAATCTCTTCTCACCTGATCCAAGCCACCCGGTGAGTTCCTCAAACCTGATTTCAAGCGGTTCCTGCTCTTTTTTCCCGAAGATTTTTTCGATCCAGTTCACACTATATCCTTCATTTCACCACTGAAATAACTATCGTATGAACTCATGTCAAAGTGCCCGTGCCCGCTGAGGTTGAAGAGTATGGTCTTTTTCTCACCGCTCTTTTTACACTCAAGCGCCTTATCTATTGCGCATTTTATGGCATGCGAAGACTCTGGAGCAGGGACAATACCCTCGCTTCGTGCAAATGTCACGCCTGCTTTAAAAACTTCTAACTGGTCATAAGCCACAGCAGTTATCAGTTTATCTTCGTAAAGCTGGCTCACGATAGGGGAGTCTCCGTGATATCGCAGACCCCCTGCATGTATCGCAGGCGTTTTAAGCGCTTTTTCAAGGTGGTGCGCCCTGTAAAGAGGAGACGGACGCCACAGCGCGTAGATATCCCTGACCTCATCGGGTATGTCTATGAACCTCTCCTGGCTGACCTCCTGTTTTATCAATTCCATCGGGAACAGCGGCGAAAGGTCTTTTGGACCTATGGGCTCTCTGGTTCCGGGGTGAAGAGGCGGGGAGACCGGCGTTGGCATATCAGGCAGAATGTTGTACCATTTTTTCGGGATATCGTTTTCATCCAGGATTATCTTTGTGTTTTGCATATGAAATCTCCGATTGTATATTTACCAGGTAGTATATCAACTTTAATGATTTAATTGCTTACTTAAATGAAACGACAGTATCAATAAATAGTTGCATCGTCATTAAGCATTATCGCATGAAGCTTGCAATCCATAGTTCAGATTTAAAAGGCACGGTCAACGCTCCACCCTCTAAAAGCTATACCCACAGGGCTATAGCGATAGCTGCGCTCTCAAAAAAAGCAACTGTCAACAATCCTCTTATTTCAGCAGATACAAGAGCCACGATAAGAGCATCCGAGGCATACGGTGCAACTATTGAGCATAAGAAAGACTCGCTTGTTATCAAAGGGTTTGACGGGAAACTAAAGACCCCGGATAATGTGCTCGATGTAGCTAATTCAGGCACCACGCTTCGTATAATGACAGCAGTTGCTTCACTTGCAGAAGGGGCAACTGTTCTCACAGGCGACGCAAGCATTCGCAGCCGACCCAATACACCCCTGCTTAACGCGCTCAACGACCTTGGCGCTGAAACGTTCTCCACGCGCAACAACGGCATGGCGCCAATAGTAGTACGGGGGAAGATGAGAGGAGGACGCGTATATATCGACGGTTCGATAAGTTCACAATTCATTTCTGCGCTGCTCATTGCCTGCCCTTTTGCCAAGAATGAGACAAAAGTGATAATAAAAGGTGAGATGAAATCCAGACCTTATGTTAACATTACAATAGACATGCTCAAAGACGCAGGAGCAAGAATTATCGAAGATGGACCAAATTCCTTTACGATTCCGCCTGAACAGGAATATGATATGAGATCATATAATGTGCCGGGTGATTTTTCATCTGCTTCGTATATGATGGCAGCAGGCGCGCTGTGCGGCGACGTTACAATAAAGAACATGTACCCCACTGAACAGGGTGACTCTATCCTTATCGATATCCTGGGAAAAATGGGGGCGCAGATAAAATGGGATGAGAAAAAAGGAGAGGTAAAGGTGAGCAGG
>JAHIHJ010000048.1 GCA_018899795.1 Methanobacteriota archaeon | reverse complement strand
TTGGCGGAAGACTATAGATCCTTTTATCTCGATTATTTGTTGCTAATTGACACTTGACAGGTCACTAGTATGGTCGCTCATATTTTGAATTTTCGTTGCTTAGATTAAAAAGTTTCTTATTTTAATCGACAGATATGAGCTTGTGAAATAATAATGCTTTTAAGTTAATAACGCTTTATTATTAGCATTATGTCTAACGATAGCGGCAATGATAAGTTATCAGAGATAATTAATAGCTTACCCATTGATAGAGATAACGCTAGATTATTAAAAGATTTTGAGAACCATTGGATAGATATTTGCAGAGATATTGAAAATACGGAAATGTCGATGGATGATGTTAGACGTTGGGAAAATAAGTTTGAGTTGGATAGGCTGCAACTGATAGAGGAACTACCTAGACGCTCCTTTACCTCAGAGGTAGATACTAGTATTAACAGAATTAAAGATAAAGTCGATATTGCAGTTTTAAAGGCTAAAGCTAATTATCGGGCAAAAGAAAAAATACGCTTAAAAGACAGTTATGGTTTTCTTGCGCCATTGATTTACATAATATTTAAAATCCTTGGCAAAGTTTAATATTTAAAATCTGGCTCATATACAATAATTGATTGGGAGACGAATTTTTAAATGTTCCAATAGGTTGGACTCCATGTGGCTTAGATATCATTATATAGGATAATGTAGATTTTAGCTCAGGTACTTGAGGTTTCTGTGTTAAATAAAGAAATTTAGTGATAAACATGAAAGATGAAGATGTGGTGAAGGAATTAATGGAGATCAAGGGTTTTCCTGATTTGAGAGATATTCAAAAAGAAGCATTAAAAAAAGGCATACTAAATCCTGAGACTAACATGGTTGTTATATCAGCCACTTCTTCTGGTAAAACATTTGTGGCTGAATTGTCAATATTTAAACATATTAAAAATAATGGAAAAGTTCTTTACTTAGTACCTCAAACAGCACTCATAGAGGACAGGTTTAGAGACATAGAGTATCTTGAAAAACAAGGATACAAGATATCCAAATCAGGTGAAACTTCATCGGAGGCGGATGTACTTATAACAACTTTTGAATCGTTTTATAGAGGTGCTATCCGTAATATTGAGTCATACAAGCGTTTTGGACTTGTAGTTTTAGATGAATTCCACCTTTTATATGACCTGAATAGAGGTTTCACTCTTGAAAAGGCTATTGTTTTAATTAAAGAATGGAACCCTAAAATACTATGTCTTTCTGCTACATTTAAGAAGATTGAAGATGTTACCGGTTGGCTGGGCGCTGAGGTTGTAGAGAATTATGATAGACCCATTCCTATAAAAGAAGATATATTGGATTTAACTGGAAGTAAATCAGGATATACTAAAACTGATTTGAGCAAAGCAATATATGATAAAATTAAGATTCCATGTTTAATATTTTGCGCTACTGTTCCAAATACACGGAGTAGAGCTGAAGACCTTGCTGATTTTCTTAGAAATAAAAAAAAGGGTAAACCTGTAATAGATGTTCGTACAGCCGATGAAAGAATCAATGTATTAGATGAGATTAAAGCTCAAATGTTGGATAAACTACATAGAGAGACTCTAACACCTTCAGAAGAAAATTTGGCAAGGTGTATGGCTCAAGGAGTTGCTTTCCATAACTCACATCTAAGTTCGGAAGTAAAGACTTGGATTGAAGACTTGTTTATAAATGAAAAGCTTAATTATCTTTTTTCGACTACAACTCTAGCTTATGGATTTAACTCTCCGACTAAAACTGTTGTTTTGTCAGATGTCACGAGGTATACATCAACAGGACAAGTTCCAATTCCGGTTTATGAGTATATGCAGTGTATGGGAAGAGCAGGACGTTCCAAGAAATGGGGAAATGAAGCATATTCTTTTGTCGTAGCACGTAGCGAGGAACAGAAAGAATACATAATTCAGAAATACCACACTCATGACCTAGAAGAAGCCCGTTCTCATATCACATTCGACGATTTTGCCAGAAAGAGCATATTAGAATTAATATACTCTGGAAGCTTCATTCAGCCAAAAGATATTATACGATTCTATGAGAACACTCTATTCAAATATCAATATAGTGTAGCTAAACAGACTTTAACCAAATTTGAATTAGAAGGCTGGTTGGTTGAACACATTTCCTGGTTAAAGAAACATGGTTTTATAAGTCAAGTAGGGATTAATTACAAACTCACAGACTTTGGGAAGATGGTAGTAGATTTCCTATTTAAGACATATCGCAATTATCAATTGGATTCTTTCAGAAAAATAAATGAGTATCTCATTGGTTTAAAGGAAAAAGAAGGGAATGAAATTAAACCTAAAGTGACTTATATATACACACTTATTAAAATTATGGATGAATTAAATCTCTCCAAAGTTACAAAACAAAAATCGGACGAAGTCGAGAAATTCTGCATCAAAAATGGGATACAACCAGGAAACGAAGCGTACAGTTATTACGCTATGGTAAAAGGGTGGATGGAAAATAGGGAACTTGATGATATTGAAAATAGATTATGTGTTTACGCTAGTCCAATCCCAAATTTTGCCAGAGAGCTTGCAGATATTTTAGAGCTGTTTAAAGAAATGGCGAGAGAAAAAGAATTCACGATCTCATCGGATTTTGAAGATTTCAAAATAAGCGTAGAAAAAGGAGTCCCCCTCTTTGCCACTGACATCGTTAAAATAAGTGGTATAGGGAGAAATAAAGCAAGAAACTTGACTGGACATCTGAGTACCCCGCTTGTTGGAAGGAAACAACCTATTATAAGTGAATATAGACAAGATAGAGTTCTTAAGGTTTTGAAAGAAGTTCTGAAAAGTGAAGGAGAAAAAGAAGTCAGGAATATAATTTCCCATGTAGATGGTTTTGGAGAAAAATTAACGACAAAAATTATAGAAAGAATTAGTGGTAATGGAGAAGAGAAAGAAATATTAGACCTTTAATTATTAATATATAAAAAATATTACCAAAATATAATGCAAAGTTTAAGAGAATGAAGACAGAAGACAAAGTAAAATTGTTCAAGGAGACAAAGGTTTTTTGACAAGTAATAAGCTTCGAACCCCGATTAGTTTCACCCCGCTATCCTATTGCTTTTATTGATGCTAATCTAACCAGATTATTACCATTGAACAGAGGTAATAACCATGAACCATCCTTTTAACTCCCGCCATCTACCGCTTTTTATTGAGCGATTAGTAGAGGAAGGATATACCATTAACATTGAACACTGCAAGAAACTCATAAGGATAACCTGTGAGGGAAATGTATAACAAAATCTAATACCATTCGGGCAGACCAGATTAACTGAATTCGGAGGCTAATATGGGCAGGACTGTTCCGAGTTTCAGGATGTTGCTGGAAGGCATAATTGAAGACCTATCAGTGTTTCGCAGGGCATTGAGGGGGGAGGATAAGGTTGCCTTTGACAGCCTCATGAACCAGGCGAGGGCACATGCGTCATCATGCACGGTTGCGCCTATGCTTGAGCCAATGGATGCTGTGTTCTTATCGAACTCGGCTATTTAAATCTCTTGCATCTTGAGATTTTCAGTCACTAATGTAACTATACCATGCATAACTAACAATGCAAAGTCTGCATCTTCTTTATTGATTGCTTTTCCTGTGTGAGCACTTGGTGCTAAGAATCCATAAAATTTTTTATTTATCGTTCCCACCGTATCGCCCACATTTTCACTGTTAAATAACTTTTCCCAGTCAGGAATTGATTTTCCCTCATCCTTAGTAAACCCTTTGTTCTTAACTTCATTACCTAATGCTTCCAATGCTTTCCTACATTCTATGAGGACTTTGTCATACTTCCCCATGGAATGCTGATGCCATGCCTCATTAATATGCTCTATAATTTTTTGCCACTTTTGATTTATCTTGGGTATTTCTATAAGAGAAACATCTTTGAAACCTATATTTGGAAGTATTTTTTCTACCCATTCACTCTTAGGAATTTCAACTTTTATGTTATTAAAACCGCCTATTTCTTTATTTTGTGGTTGACCTCGTTTTTCCATGACAAAAATGATATTCATTTGTAATGAAAGGTCACTTCCCTTTCTGAATTCTTCTATTTGATGGAGTTTGTAATGGTCTAATTCTAAATATAGTTCAAGAGTTTGCTCGCCGTTTTGATATAAGAGTATATAAGGTCTTTCGGATGACAGCGTGCCTATTCTTATACCATTACTTAATAGCAACAGTCCCTTTATTTCACTTACCATAAGGTCTTCTGGTCTTGCTGGTTTTTGCTCAGCCCGTGGCGTACCAGCAATCATTAATCTGAACCATAAAACAGGTGAAAGTGACCCATAAAAACCCACTGAATCGTATCTGAGATTTACTTGACCAATATTTGTACTACACGAAACTGGCTGCATATTTGTATTCAATTTGATTGATACGATAAATAACTAACTGAAATGTGTTGAAATGTCCATAGCTGAATACCATTTAACTTAGCGGAAATCCTCTGTTAAAATCAAATTACATGAAATTCATAGAAAGCAAAGGTAAAAATTACACCACATACATGCATGTAACAATGGTTGATATAAAACTAAAAAGAGGATAAAATAATGACCCGAATCGAAGTTCCTTCAGAAACACTTGTTGTTGAAATGGGAAAAGATGGGTTGAACATTGTTGAAACATTCATGCAGATGTCGGGCATGGACGACAGTGCCCAGGTGATATGCGACCTATGTTCAAAACCGCTCGGAAAAATGAAGGACGTGAAACATATAGAGTCCCCTGAAAAAATTACAATTGCGGTAAGGAATGGATTCAAACCTGAGCAAATGCTGAAAGCCACTGAGGATATGCTCAAAGAGCAGGGTGAGAAAAACCTTGATGACCTCATGGAAATAGTATTTGATTCGTGGAAATCCATCGTTGATAAGAGCGAAACCCCTTGGGCGTTATGTGAGGACTGCTATAAAAGCATTCAACTATATATCCAAAAGCGTGCAGGAGGTAAGGTATGAGCCTGTATCAGATAGTGTCCCAAATGACCAAAAAATATACCACCACATGAATTTCAGCAGTGGGTATGTGACAGGCTCGGTGCTACTAACACTTGAAGAAACTCGATATTGATAATGAAAAGAAAGAAGAAATCGCAGACGCTATATAGCACGATATTAAATATTTAATCATGACCAGAGTATCTTACGAAGCGACCATAACCTGCCCGAGGTGTGGTTATTATCATAAGGAAACCATGCCATCAGATAGTTGTCTTGTATATTATGAATGCAAGAAATGCGGATACACCATGAGACCTAAAGAGGGTGACTGTTGCGTATTCTGTTCATACGCTGATAAAAAATGCCCGCCCATGCAGGTTGTTTGAAATCTATTTTTAAGAAGTCCTCATCGTAGCACCCATAACCAAAGCCTGTTCAACACATGCCATATCTTTCATTACCAGAACTACCTTATCCCGTAGCGGATAACTCTCTACTGAGTTCTTAAGAAGCTCGCCATATTTCTGATACTTACCTATTTCCACAGTAAAAGGTGCAGCGTCTTCTATTATATTTGGGTCAAAGCCTTTTCTATCAAGGAACTTCATTACTTTATTTCTTGCGCCAGCCGATGCCATTTTGAACCTGTAACTTGCCTTTTCATAATAAGGTTCAAGTTCCCTGAACATCTCTGGGTTATCGAAAAAGTGCTTGAAATAATATGCCTTATTGAGTTTAAAAATGTTGATATAGGGACGCTTTTCTGTTATATCGAATGAGGGCATGATTATATGGGTAATTTATATCACCTGTGATTGCTTATGAGCGTGGTGCCGATAAATTTACTTGTGTCCAGCCGATGGGGTCATGTAAGACCATTTTACTTATGGAGACGTCCTCACTTTGTTTTTTCTCAATAAAGTATATAAACAATCATTCGTAACTATACTAACAATTATGCAAGGAATATATCAAGGCTATCCAGTAATGCTCCATGATAGAGCTTGGACTGTAATCCTTACTTTATCGCAAGATAATACTGGCACAGCTCATT
>JAHIHJ010000377.1 GCA_018899795.1 Methanobacteriota archaeon | reverse complement strand
GTTTCTTCTTTAGTTTGTTCTTTCTATCCAGAATTCTAATTAATTCATCTTCTGATAGCTTTTTAATATTGGGTATGTAACCAGAACCAATAGCAACAAAATTTTTAGGCAGAGCGTATTCTTTTATATATCTTTCTTTATTTTTTATTGTGTTATTATCCCATAATCCAGGCCAAGAACCTATTTTCCATATATTCACCATTTCTATCACCTTTTAATTAGCTATCGTGGAATATAGAGATATGTATGCTTTTTTTCATGTTTATATTTTTCTTTTCAATATTTTAAAATGTTTAATACATTGCAGTCACTCTACCAAATGCCATAGTTCGGCTCTGCAATGTCTCCATGCTGACTTCTCAAATGTGTAATGTGTAATGTTAAATATTTGAATCTCTTGCACTTTCGAATATTTCACTTACATCAATTATTCGTAATGATCTGCCCCTATCAATGAAAAACTTTTTAGCGTGTGCAATGATGAGACTAATATAGGAACAACTTGATTAGGCATTTAGTTTATACAGCATATTAACTTTTTCTATATTTTATTGATATTTAATTATAAATAAAATTGAAATAAGTAATATATGGTTTAGCATACTGAAAAATTATTATAACTTATTAAATTTTAATATAATAAAAAGATTCCGTGCACATCCGTGTCATCCGCGCAATCCGTGTCCTATCACTCGATTTTCCCCTTCACACCAGCACTTTCTCCATTATCCCCAGCGCCTTCCTCAAATTCGCCTCAGATGTAGAATAAGATATCCTTATGTGCCCCTTCCCATTCATCCCAAAAGCAGAGCCCGGAGTAACAATGACGCCGTTCTTCAATAACTTCTGCGGTGCCTCCTCATCCTCAACTTGGGGGAAAGCATAGAAAGCCCCCTGCGGTTTGACGCATTTGATACCCATCGAGCTGAATCCTTCCATCAATATATCCCTTCTCGCCCTGAAGCTCTCGCGCATCTCGCGCACGCAGTCCTGCGGTCCTTCGATCGCAGCAAGCGCGGCTTTCTGGGCGATAGAGCAGGCGCATGCCTGGATGTACTGGTGCACCTTGAGCATCTGCTCTACATAATCCTTGCGCGCCGCTGCATAACCGATGCGCCAGCCTGTCATGGCATAAGTCTTTGAAACTGCATTGATCGTAATTACGTTATCAGTGAACTGCGCGGGACTGACATGCTCGCCCTCGTAGATGAAATGTTCATAGACTTCATCAGAAATTATCGTAATATCGTTATCCTCTGCAAGTTCAGCCAGACCTTTTATTTCCTCTCTGGTCTGCACTGTTCCTGTAGGATTCGAAGGTGAATTTATGATAATAGCGCGGGTTTTCGGGGTAATGCGCTCATTCACCGCATCCGTGGCAAGTGTCAGCTTTTCACCCAGCGGCACGCCCACGACCTTTCCTCCAGCCAGCTTTGTCAGGGCAGAATACGATAAAAAACCAGGGTCTGGCACCAGAACTTCATCCCCGTTATCCACCAGAGCCTGCAGCGCGAGATGAAGCGCCTCAGAAGCGCCGGCTGTGACGATAATTTCATCAGGTTCAACAGTAAAATCATTGTCCCGTTTGAATTTTCTGCAGAGAGCTTCCCTCAGTTCCGAAATCCCGAGGTTCGCAGTATATCCTGTGAATCCTTTATTGATAGCATCGACAGCCGCTCTCTTGATGTGCTCCGGCGTATCGAAATCCGGCTGACCAAGTCCAAGGTTTATGGCATTCGGTCCCGCTCCTTCGAACATCTTCCTGATACCTGAGATGTCAAGCCCCTTTACCCTCCGGGAGAACATGATCCTCACTCAAATACAGTGTGTCGTTTTTTCAATTCTGCTTCACTTGCGCCTGTCTTTACCATCAGTTCAGAAATGATCGCGTCCATAAATACCAGCGCCGATATCTCAAACACGGTTCCAAGAGGCACAAGCTGGGTGTACCCGATCATTCGCCGTTCCTGGTAATCCTCATAATCTATATCTTCTTTGGGTCTTCCGGGAATAATAACCACCACATCAGATATCCTCCCGAGCGTAGAGTCCTTATTAGAAGTTATGGTCGCAAGTTTTGACCCGAGCTTTTTTGAAATAGAACCAAGATTTGCTATTGACGTAGTTTCTCCTGAGCCCGAAACCGCGATAACAAGATCATCAGCCTGCACAGCAGGGGCAGTTGTTTCACCCACAACATGAACCGAAAATCCCATATGCATAAGCCTCATTGCAAAAGCCGTTGCTGTTAAACCTGACCTTCCCGCCCCCATGAGAAATATCTTTTTTGCCCCAAGAATACTGTCCACAAGAGCTGAAGCCGAATCAGTATCAAGCCTGGAGGCAACTTTCTTTATATGTTCTGCAATAAAATTCATCGATGCTCTGGTTGCTTCAATTTTTTTCTTTTCGCCGTTCATTTATCCTCTTTTCTCTTCTGCAGCTTTATATTCTATCCGCTTGATCTTGACTTCATCGAGTTTTCTTAACTCATTATATACATGGACTATCATACCAGGACTTCCATCCCAGTGAAGAGTGAGTTTCACGCCTTTTTCCTTAAGCTGTTCGATTATCGATCTCACGAAATGGTCTAAAGCGAATTTCTTCGAGAACGACAGCTTGAATACCGCCCTGTAACCTCCCTTGGTTTTTGAATACGAGATCAATGTGTAACCCAGACTCTCATATGTCGGTATTGTATCGTAATTGCATATTATTTCCAGCTCATGGCTTACCGACGAATCAACATAGGATATACCGAAAAAGACCTGCCGTATCAATGGTTCGCTAACCTGTCTGCCGAACCACAGGTTGATCTTTCCCTGGGTGCAGGAAACGTTAATATCATCGGATCCCATTTCTACAAGGATTATTTCTCTCCCATCCGTGAGAAAACCTGCAAGTTCTTTTGCATACATGGTTTCGGTCATAAGCTTCAAATCCACTTCTAGTATCTCAGGGGATATAACTTTTTTGAAATGAGAAACGATTTACTTTTTACATGAGATTCTTGCGATCGCGTCTTTTTATAAGAAACACTCCAGCAGCCGCGGTGAGGAGCCCCGCAGGCACTCCGAGGACCAGTGAACCAGCGAGAATTATTCCACCAAAGAGGAATCCCGCAGTCGAAGGGAATTTTAATATAATGATAATTAGAGGTAATGGAAGAACGAGCAGTTGGGCTCCGAGTCCTATAAAGCTCCAGCCCAGGATCTTCTTTTGCCCATCGAGCCGGTTCAATCTTTGCCAGATAAGAGGGAACACCACAATGAGAGAAAGGAGAAATATGATATATGGGTCAACCTGAAATGGCAGGAACATTGTCAAAAGGACAAGGATTATGACTATACCCATGGTAAGGGCAAAACCGCATGCGCCAGCAGTGACCGTCTTTTTTGAGATATTCATGTTCCTAATCTTTCTTTAAATGGACATCCATCTGGTTAAAAGGTATCTCTATGCCTTCTTCTTTGAACCGTTTGAACATCTCCCTGAGTATCCTGTCGATGACAGGATGCCTGTCTTTATTTTTGTGTACCTGGGTTTTATTGAACTGATGGGGTGAAATATCTTTCTATGAACAAGGAAATTATTTCAAGTATAGAAAACGAAAAAAGGCGTGCGTGTGGCTCTCAGGGATGAAGCGAATAAATTTTCAGACCTGATGAACAAATGGATGATGCGACTGGGGAAGCTTT
Source organism: Methanobacteriota archaeon (assembly GCA_018899795.1). The sequence continues at coordinate 143 of JAHIHJ010000377.1, read as the reverse complement.
CGCATGAGGAAGAGGATGAGCTGGGCGCGCAGTTGCTTGAGATGGATGAAAGATATCTTTTGATACAGGATGTTTTGATGAAAAGGGCTTCGAATTTTGAAAAGTCTGCAATTTCAAAATGTATAAAATGCGGGGAGTTCGTG
>JAHIHJ010000376.1 GCA_018899795.1 Methanobacteriota archaeon | reverse complement strand
GCCGCCAATTATGAGCCGCAGCAGTCCCCCCAGGTTCAGGAACGCAAAGCCAATTAGAGTAAAATCAAAATGCCAGCCGCGGATAATAAGGTACATGACCAGGACGAACAGCATCGCCGAGAAAGTGCGTATCAGCACTGCGGGTATCGCTCCTGTACCCATGCCTTTCTTGTAGAAGACCGCTGCCACCGACCAGCATAGCGCGGCGGCAAGCGCGTAGAGTTCGCCTGAGATCACGCTAGGATAAAGGTAACTGGGGATATTATTACTTATCTCAAGCCGAAAGCTTTATAGGCATGCAAAATAATACAATTAGGTATACCTAATGAATTAATAAGGGGTACAAAAAATGATAGCTAATATGTTGCCTGGTTTTATAATAACCTTCAGGGAAGCACTTGAAGCAGCCCTGATAATCGGTATACTCGCAGCTTATATTGCAAAGATGGGAAGGAAAGACCTTAACCGCTACCTTGCAGCAGGGATAATCGCTGCGTTGATAGCAAGCGCAGGAGTAGCCTTAATTTTCAAAGCATTATATGGCGGGAAGTTCAAAGGAATATTCAACCTGGACATGAGCAAGTTCTTCAAATATACAAGCATACTGCTGATACTTTTCTCAGCAGGAATGATAGCAATGGGAGTACATGAACTCAACGAGGCTGGCATAATCCCGTCCGTTGTAGAGCATGTATGGGATGTCAATCCGCCAGTAAATCCTGACGGTTCATACCCGCTGCTGCATGATAATGGCGCTGTTGGGGGCGTCCTCAAATCCCTTATAGGATACAACGGCAATCCATCGCTTACCGAAGTGATCGCATATTTTGGCTACTGGATAATTATCGGAATATTCATTTATAGGACATACATGAAACATCCAGAGGTGAAAAATGGAAGCTGATAATTCAAGAACTGAAGAATACCTTGAATCCATTTACAAACTCCAGGAAGAGCAGCATCCTGTAAGCACATCCCGCCTTGCAGAACACCTGAAACTCTCAGCGCCATCTGTCTCGGAAATGGTGAAAAAACTCGAGGTAAAAGGTCTTGTGTTCCACTCGGAAAAAGGCGTTTGTCTTACAGATGATGGAAAATATCTTGCCAAAAAGGTCATCCGGAGGCACAGGCTATCAGAGCGCCTTCTCACTGACGTTCTTGGTTTCAAATGGGACGAGGTGCACGATGAGGCATGCAGGCTTGAGCACGCCATAAGCCCTGAGATGGAAGACCGCATAGCAGAGAGCCTGGGAAATCCAAAAACATGCCCACACGGTCATCCCATCCCTGACAAAGACGGGAAGCTCGTAAAAGAAAAGGTGAAACCGCTCTCTGAGCTAAAAGCCCGCGAAAAAGGGATCATCGTGAACGTATTCGAGGAAGACCCGAAGATGCTTAAATATCTCGCGTCGCTCGGGCTGATGCCCGACGTTTGCGTTAAAGTGGAAGAGGTCGCCCCGTTCGGAGGTCCGCTCATAGTATGCGTGGCAGGCTCGCGGTATGCGCTGGGTAGAGAGGTCGCCTCAAAGATCAAGGTGAAATGATGCTTTCGTGCCACGGTGCGTTAAAGGAAATGAAGGGGAATACAGACTTCATTTTTGTGCTTGCGGGAAACCCCAATGTAGGGAAATCAAGCATTTTCAACCGCCTCACAGGGATGGGTGTTGTGACAGCCAACTATCCAGGAAAGACGGTAGAACTGAACATGGCTACCACCATTTTTAAAGACCTGCGCATCGGTATAATCGACCTTCCGGGCAGCTATGCCCTGGGCGCTGTGTCAGAAGACCAGTGGGTGGCGCGAAGGGCGGTGCTTGATACCAATCCTGACGCCGCAATAATGATCCTTGACGCCACGAACCTTGCAAGGAACCTCTATATGACGCTCCAGTTCATCGACCTTGGCATTTCTATTGTGGCAGCTCTTAACCTGATAGATGAGGCTGAAAAGAGGAATATTATTACAGATACCGAGAAGCTTTCAGAGCTCCTCGAAATCCCGGTAGTACCGACTATCGCCACGACAGGACAGGGTCTTGATGAACTGATACAGAAGGCTGTGGAGGTTGCTGGAAAGAAGTATGAAATAAAATATAATGTCCGCTATGGGACTGATATCGAAACCAATATCAAGAGACTTGAAGACCTGCTTTCCAGATATGATTTCGGGATATCTCCAAGGGCTCTTGCGCTTCTGCTTCTTGAAGAGGATCATGAGTTCGTCGAGCTTGTGGAGAAACATGCAGAGGGTAGTTTCCTTATCGGGGAAGTAAAAAAAATAAGCATGGATATCCAGAAAAAACATGGGGAGAAGACGCCAATTCGGATCGCCCGCGAAAGACACGGACTTGCAGGCACCATAGCCTCGCAGGTGCAGGGCGATGTCACACCCGCAGCGTCGGATAAAATATGGGCTTACACAACTTCGCCCCTTACAGGTATTCCTCTGCTGATAGGTGTCCTGGCGGTCATCTTTGGATTCCTCTTCTACGGCGGTAACCTGCTCTCCACATTATTCAGCGACATGTGGGCAGAATATATGTCCCCGATAATAGACGGCGCTATATTTGCGGTCTTTGGCAGCGGGCATATCGGGAAGACGCTTATCTGGGGTTTTGACGCAGGTATCCTTGCTGCGCTTGCTGTCGGTATCCCCTATGTTCTTACTTTCTATTTCCTGCTTGCGTTCCTTGAGGACACGGGATACCTGAACTCTGTGGCTTTCCTGACCGACAGGCTTATGCACAAGTTCGGGCTTCACGGCAGGGCGATAATTCCGCTCGTGGCAGGAGCGGGGTGCAACGTGCCTGCGATAATCGGTACGCGCGTGCTCACAACGATGCGGGAGAGAACGATCGCAAGCACCCTAATTACACTCATCCCATGCAGCGCGCGCACCGCTGTGATCCTTGGCGCAGTTTCGCTATTCGTGGGCTGGAAGCCTGCTGTGGCGATATATATCATAATTCTGGGGCTTGTTTTCTTTGTCGGGATCGGGCTTAACAAAGTGATGCCTGGCAGCTCTTCAGGGCTTGTCATGGAGATGTTCCCTTTCAGGGCGCCCATAATCTCAAATATCCTCAAGAAGACATGGTTCAGGTTCAAGGATTTCGTGTTCGTGGCTTTCCCCATCGTTGTTATTGGTTCACTTGTCCTTGGAGCACTTTACGAGACTGGCTATCTCTGGAAGCTCGCAGAACCGCTCGCGCCAGTGGTGGAAGATTGGCTCGGGCTTCCGCCTGTTGCCGGGCTGACGCTTATATTTGCGGTGCTTAGGAAAGAGCTTGCGCTGCAACTACTGGTTACGTTCGCTGTTGTGCAGTACGGCGGGGGTGCAAGCAACCTGTTGCTGTTCATGTCCCCGACACAGCTTTTCGTTTATGCGCTTGTGAATACGATCTACATTCCGTGCGTCGCGACCATAGCAGTACTTGGACGCGAGCTTGGGTGGAGAAGGGCGATTGGCATCATGGCTTTCACGATAGCGCTTGCGATCATCATCGGCGGGCTTGCCCTGAGGATCATCCAGTACTTCCACCTTCTATGAAAACACAATGTCCCCTGTGTGGGTTCAGGTTTGATGCGAAAGATACTGAAGGATGCAAAGCCTGCCCGCGCTTCATGAGATGCGGGATGGTGCTTTGTCCTAACTGCGGGCATGAGTTCCCAGGTAAGTAGAATAATATATGAGCAGTATAATATAGACTTAGCAAGGGATGGAGTAAGTTTGCAATAATCATGAAGATGGAGTTAACATACAATGCCGATAACATTCACAGATGAAGACCTGATGTATCTTGACAAGGAACATGATGATCAATTGCAGTCTATCAGACGAGTGATCAATGAGCTGAAAGCGAAAGGCGATACGACATTCTGTAGAAAGTGCGGTCACATGATGCAATATTTCATGGTTGGAAATGCAAAGCTTCTCCAATGCGGTTTCTGCGGGAATCGAGTTGCTGAAGTAATCAAGTTATAAGCACTGCCTGAGGAGAGGGCAGGGGGAGTACTTGAGAGCATCATACATAATAATTATAAATGATAGAACATAACTCCTAACTATGGACAGTCTATTAGGAAGTATAATTGATGATATGGCAGGGTTTTTTATGCTTATCCATGAATTTCTTGAAGGTCTTGGGGAAAATGCAATAGATCCTACCACTTATAAATTTTTTGAACTCATGGCTTAAAATATTGAGGAAATTAAAAAGAAAGCAGCCATCATGATACAGGGCAATTTATGTTTACCAGGGAACTTGTTTTGTCCTGCCAAGGAAATGATGCACAACAAAAATAAATAACCAGAAAGCTATTGCGCCTGATAAAGCGCTGTGCCAATCAATAACTGCATCCTGCAAAGAAAATCTTAATATTATATATGTAACGAAATATGAAATAGCTGCTGCAAAAGCTACAAGAATCGTTTTTTTCATGATAATTACTCTTCCTTTTTGATATTAAGATTTTTTCCAAAATTATATCCAAATTATGACCATATTGAATCCTTCAACAATTTCAATAGATAAAATAATATGATTAATATGGGCAGGTTTGGGAGTTGGTGGTATATAAAAAAGTATTCACCTGCCCATTCTATTCTTTCTACTATTCATGATATTTATAATTTCCGAGAGCAAAAGCATAAGGGTTTATAAAGGAATACGCTGTATTCGGGCGAAAGGAAGTATATTATGGAAGTCCAGAGACCCCGCGGCACGCGCGATTTTTTGCCTGAAGAGATGATTAAGCGAAGATTTATTGAGAACAGGCTCAGGGATGTGGCTGTGCGCTGGGGATACGGAGAGATTAAGACCCCGACATTTGAGAACATCGAGCTTTTTACGCTTAAGTCTGGCGAAGGCATACTGGGTGAGATATACAATTTCAAGGACAAGGGAGACCGCGAGATAGCGCTGCGCCCCGAACTCACCGCGCCTGTAATAAGGATGTACGTGGAGGAGCTGCAGAGGTCTGCAAAACCCCTCAAGTTCTATTATTTCGATAACTGCTTCAGGTACGAGCGCCCTCAGAAAGGACGATTCCGCGAGTTCTTCCAGTTCGGCGTTGAGATAATAGGGAGCGCACGCCCTGAGTCTGAGGCTGAGGTCATTGCGATGGCTGCGGAGATGCTAAAGAGCGCGGGAGTGAAGGGAGACCTGCACGTTGGAAATCTGGGCATCGTGAGGACGCTGTTGAAAGACCTTGAAGTTGAGCACCAGAGCAAGATAATGCGCTTTGTGGATAAGAAGGATAATAAGGGGCTTGAGGATTTCCTTGACCGCATACATGCGCCCGATGAGATGCGGGGAAAGTTGCTTCGCCTGATAGGTCTGAGCGGCATGAACGCAGTGCATGAGGCGCGGGAGTTATTGGGTGACATCGAGTCGATATCGCAATTCGAGGCGCTGCTTGACCTGCTTGATGTGTACGGTCTGGAATACCAGGTCGATCTCGGCATAGCGAGGGGTCTTGATTATTATACAGGCATGGTGTTCGAGATATACTGCGAGGGGCTTGGCGCGCAGAACCAGGTGTGCGGCGGCGGTTCATACAGGCTGGCGCAGTTGTTCGGGGGCGAGGATACACCATCGACAGGGTATGCTATCGGATTTGACAGGATAATGGAGATATGCGAGGTCAAGCCTGAAGCGCCACGGCGAATTGTGGTCGTTTCATTTGATGATACACGAAAAGAAGCTATCTTGATAGCACAGAAGCTTCGGGAGCATGTGCCGACGTATATCGATGTCATGGGAAGGAAGTTCAAAGACCAGATATCCTATGCCAACACTATCGGGGCAAGCCATGTAGTTATTGTAGGGAAGAATGAACTTGATGCAGGCAAGGTGGCGTTGAAGGATATGAAGACTGGGGAGCAGGTACTGGTGACGGTGGAGGAAGCAGCGCAGAGGATCGCTAATCTCTGATAGATGAGCGCAGAGCTTCAACATTCTTTCTTACTATATCGGCGTTGCAGACATCTTTTAATTCTTCAAACAGCCTGAGCGCTTTCTGATAGTATTCCAGTGCCTTCTCAGGCTTGCCCCAATTCTGGTACACGCTCCCGATGTTGTTGAGATCGATTGCCTTGCCCCTTATGTCTTTTAGTCCTTCGTCAATATCGAGCGCTTTCTGAAAGTACTCTAACGCCTTCTCAGGCTTCCCCCACTGCTTGTACACGCCTCCGATGTTGTTGAATCTTGTTGCCTTGCCCCTTATGTCTTTTAGTCCTTCGTCAATATCGAGCGCTTTCTGAAAGTACTCTAACGCCTTCTCAGGCTTCCTCCAATCCTGATACACGCCTCCGATGTTGTTGAACAGGGTTGCCTTGCCCCTAATGTCCTTTAGCTCCTCATCTATATCGAGTGCTTTCTGATAGAACTCCAGTGCCTTCTCAGACTCCCCCCAATCCTGATACACGCTTCCGATATTATTGAACGTTGTTGACTTGCTCCTACTGTCCTTTAGCTCCTCATCTATATCGAGAGCTTTCTGAAAGTATTCCAGCGCCGTATCAGGCTCCCCCCAATCCTGGTACACACCTCCAATGTTGTTGAGCCTTGTTGCTTTTCCCCTTATGTTCTTTAGCTCTTCGTCAATATCGAGCGATTTCTGATAGAACTCCAGTGCCTTCTCAGGCTTCCCCCAATCCTGGTACACAAGGCCGATGTTATTGAACAGGTTTGCCTTGCCCCTAATGTCCTTTAGCTCCTCGGCTATATTGAGAGCTTTCTGAAAGTACTCTAACGCCTTTTCAGGCTTGCCCCAATCCCTGTACACGAATCCGATGTTGTTGAGCCTCGTTGCTTTTCCCCTTATGTTCTTTAGCCCTTCGTCAATATCGAGTGCTTTCTGATAGAACTCCAGCGCTGTATCAGGCTTCCCCCAATCCCTGTAAACACTTCCGATGTTATTGAGCGTTGTTGCCTTGCTCCTTGTGTTCTTTAGCTCCTCGGCTATATCGAGAGCTTTCTGAAAGTATTCCAGCGCCTTCTCAGGCTTTCCCCACTGCTGGTACACGCCTCCGATGTTGTTGAGCCTTGTTGCCTTGCCCCTTATGTCCTTTAGCTCCTCATCAATATCGAGCGCTTTCTGATAGAACTCCAGCGCTGTATCAGGCTTGCCCCAATCCTGGTACACGCCTCCGATGTTGTTGAGGTCGATTGCCTTACCCCTTATGTCCCTGAACTCCTCATTCAGACTAAGCGCCTCTGAGAAATATTTGAACGCATCATCCTGCTTGCCGAGATAATACGCCTCTATACCAAGGGCGCGAAGAATGCCCGCATCTTTCACGATCTTTCCTGTGGATTTTTCATACTGTTCTACCTTCTCGCGGGCAGCATTCATCAACTTGAGTTTGTCTCCGCTGAGTTCAAATGTTGTATCTTTGATCAATGCGCCTGTGACCTCAGGCACATTTTTGGCGATACATTCACGGATCTGTTTCAAGACACTTTCGTTGGCAAGCTCATTCGGGTTCAACTTCTGTATATTGAAAATGCAATTTTGAAATGTAAGGGAGTATGATGGAGTCTGGTTCTTATCAGGTATGGTCAGGTTAAACGTCTGTTGTTCAATGTTCATGTTACCGCCAGCGTTTTGCTGGACCACTCCTGTTGAATCCCTGACAGATTGTGAGGTTTCTTCTTTTGATACAGGCTTCTTGCGATAATTCAGGTAAGCAATAATAACTCCTATAACTGCCACTATCAGGGCAAGTACTGTCGAATCTACTACTTTCCCGAATATCTGGATATCCACCATCTGAACAAAACATTATTCAAAGAGTAATAAAACTATCTATTCACAGCATCATAAAAAATTGCTTATGCAATCGATTAAAAATAGAACCGCAGATAGTTACAATGTTTAATTATTTAATGTCCACCATATTTTATTAATACGAAGCATTTAATCTGCGTTCATCTGCGTTTATCTGCGGTTCCTTTTCTTCAGACCCCATAGCAATCAATAACGATCACTCCCTCAAATCCAGCCGCAGATTAACGTTTT
>JAHIHJ010000375.1 GCA_018899795.1 Methanobacteriota archaeon | reverse complement strand
TATAGTTCTGCGCATAACAAACGATAAAATTATGACCATTGAGGAAAGAATCAGGTTCAACAAATCTGCGCCAATCTGCGAAATCTGCGGATTTTCATCTGAAATTTTATCCACAGATTGCGCAGATTTTCGCAGATAGAATATAGCGCAAGACTATAATTCCATCATTTTATCCCGGTTATTTGTTGCTGATTGACACTTGACGAGACACTAGGACGAACTCGAAACTATCTATGAAGCATATTGTATATTTTATCTGGAGAACTTCTTAATATTCCTGACCATCGATCCAAGGAGTGATGGGACATCTATCATCTTCTCAGCTTCAGCCACTTCCCATGTTTTGGCAGCGGTCGACGGATATTCCGGCACTGCCAGGCAGCACGTCGCCGGCTTTGTTGAAGGCTCAAGCGTTCCAATCCTGCGCGCAATGTCAGTTATCTCAAGCTTATCAAATCCGATGAGTGGATGATATATGGGGTATTCCATGCCGTAGTTTTCGGCGAGCATGTTCTGCGAGGTCTGGGATGCTACCTGACCGAGTGAGGAGCCTGTGATTATACCGTGCGCGCTTTCCATCTTCAATACCTCGGAAGCGATACGGTACATCATCCGCCTGCACATCACGCAGTTGAGCCTGTTATTGCAGTTAGAAAGGAATGCAAGGAGATTTTCCCCATGCGGCGCCTCGTATAGGGTTAATTTTTTATAGGGCGACCATTTCTGGAGCACATCAATGCACGCCATTGCCCTCTCGCGCGTGGTCTCGTCTGAAAAAGGGTCGTTGTTAAGATACAACGGGATTATCTCGCATCCCCGCTTCATCAAAAGCCATGCTGCCACTGGAGAGTCTATGCCCCCGGAAACCAGCGCGACCATCTTTCCCTGGGTACCCAGGGGGAGACCGCCCACACCTTTTACATAACCAGTGAACACATATCCTTTTTTCTGCCTTATCTCCACGAATATTTCAACATCCGGGTTCTCAAGATCGACAGTTATGTTTTTTTCTCCGCCCTGATCTACCGCATTCCCACATGCAACAGCAACATCGCGCGAGGTAAAATCATGGTTCCCTGCGCGCCGCGACCTGATAGCGAAAGACTGTCCTTCCTTAATTATGTCATCCGCAAGAAGAGCGCAAATCTGCGCCGCCGAATCAAGTGTGGGCTCGCAGGTATAAGCGAGGCTTGCTGAGACCACGCCAAAGACCTTTACCGCGCTTTTCAGGGCAGCAGGGTCATCGGAATGAATGAATATCCTGCCCATTTCCCGGGATATGCCGGTATATGAGCTTCCGTCAGCATCGAGCATTGCCTTCAGGTTCTTGACAAGGATAGCCTCATACATTGACCTGACATTCTTGCTTTTCAGGGCGAGTTCATCGTACCTGACCAAAATTATATCTGCTCTATTCACCGGGTCACCATTGTTATTACAGGATTTAAGATTAACTAATAGAAATGATTATTAAGGTGAAGGTTGATAACAATCAATGGTTAATTTATGAAAGGGGGAAAGATGCCTGAAATATACAGCAATGTTCTCTCCGAGCTAAGAAGTGTAGATGGAGTGAAAATGACAGCGCTTGGAAGCAGGGACGGCTTTCTTATCAGCGACTATGAAACCAGTGACTCTGAAATGTTGACTCTGATGGGGGCATCCATGATAAGAGCAGCAGAAACAGCAGCAAAGGGTTTCGATAGGCCGAGTCTCAACCGCGTGATCGTGGATTTTAGCGGAGGGAAACTGATCGCGGCTTCGGCAGGTCCAAAGGCTGTAGTTTCATTGATGACGAATCAGGAAGCAAGTCTTGACACGATAATAAGCAAACTTGATCTGATAGTAGACAAAATAAAAGAAATAATATAAATCATAAATGGCATTTTGAATTGTATAATAGATAAGGATTAAGTCCAGAAGAAATATTAATGAGAGCATGACAGTTTCAATCGCTCTTGCCGGAAAACCGAACTGCGGGAAATCCACCTTTTTCAAAGCCGCCACTCTTGCCAATGTCGAGATAGCAAATTATCCTTTTACGACGATAGATGCCAATCACGGGGTCGCATACGTGAGGATGACATGTCCGTGCAGGGAAATGAAAACCAACTGCGGACAGTGCAGGGACGGCTTCAGGTTCGTTCCGATCGGCTTGATAGACGTGGCAGGACTTGTGCCCGATGCGCATAAAGGACGGGGTCTGGGGAATGCTTTTCTAGATAACCTGAGAACGGCAAAAGCGATAATCCATGTGATAGATGCGTCGGGCGGCACCGATATCGAGGGAGTGCCGGTACCTGTGGGTTCGCACGATCCTATGGATGACATAAAGTTCCTCGATCATGAAATTACAATGTGGATGTCCGGCATTCTAAAGCGCAACTGGGAAAAGCTGTCGAGAAAGGTCAATGCAGAGGGGCTGAAGATCGAAGAGACCATCGCAGGGCAGCTTGAGGGCGCAGGAGTGACAGAAGCTCATGTTAAGACAGTGCTATCCCGGATGAAACTTCCCAGGGACAAGCCCCAGGTGTGGACAGATGAACAGATAATCGAACTTTCCGACATGCTAAGAGCGCAAAGCAAACCAGTCATTATAGCTGCGAACAAGACGGATGTGGCAAGTCATGAGAATATCGAGAAACTCAAGGCAACAGGCGCTATACCTGTGAGCGCTGCAGCCGAAGTGGCGCTGCGAATGGCTGATAAGAGCGGGGCGATAAAGTATATACCGGGAGATGACGATTTTACGGAATCACAGGCAATGTCCCCGGCGCAGAAAGAGGCACTTTCCAAACTTCGCGCCCTTATGAAGACAAATGGCGGCACCGGGATACAGAAATGCATCAATGAAACGGTTTTTAACCTGCTCGACCTTTTAGTGGTATTTCCGGTAGAGGATGAGAACAAATTCAGCGACAAGAAAGGGCAGATACTTCCTGATGCCTTCCTTGTGAAAAAAGGAAGCACCCCAAAAGACCTGGCATTCATGGTGCATACGGACATAGGCAAAGGATTCCTCTATGCTGTGGATGCGCGAACCAGGATGAGGCTCGGGGATAAATATGAACTTAAGAACGGCGATATCGTAAAGATAGTGGCTGTAAAATAGAGGAGATATTCAATTCTTTCTCTCAGTTCCTTTGCTTTCTTCATGTAACACAAGCTTTAGAACATCGGAAGGATCTTCATCGCGTACCCAGTTCTTCTGCAAAGCTGCAATTCTTGCCGACAATCGTTCCCCTATTGCCCCCATACCTCTGGCTTTTCCAATGGCGTCTTTAAACACATTATCGAATGTATTTTTGGGTTTAACTCTCTCTTTTTGTCTTTCTGAAGCCAGGACAACGATCCCCAATCCGGTTTCTATGGAATAAGGATAAAGACTTTCTCCATGCTTTGAACCCCTGTGCTTCATTATCCGAAGCGTGCGGTCGTACATTTCGCCAAAACCAAGATTCTGCAGATGTATCACAGTATCGGATAAATACAACGGCATCGCCGATGCTTCATGTATTTGATTACCTTCAGCCGGTTCTTCAAGTACGATCACCGAAGTCCCAAGTTTGCGAAGTTCCTGGAAAATAGTGCTGAGTGATTTTCTCTTCTCCTTCTCATTATAAAAAGTTGGATAGGTCAGAGGGTCGATAACTATTTTCTGGCAGTTGTGCGGAATAGATTTCCGGATCATTTCTACAAGGTCAAGAGATGGGAATGTCAGGTCCTCTCCAAAAATATGGATTATCTTGAGATTTTCCTGATCAATATGATATTTTATTTCATTCCAGCCTATATCCATGCAATCCCGCAATATCTGTTTCTCAGACATCTCAAAAGAAATGAACAGTACCTTTTCTCCCCGGTTGAGACAGTACAGGGAATATTGAAGCGCAAATGTGGTTTTTCCAACCCCTGTTCCCCCCCTTATGGCATTAATAGTATTATCTCGAAACCCGCCATCTATCAGGTCGTCCAGACCATATATTCCAGTAGATACTCGTCCCTTGTTTATCATCACTTCAGACCAGAACTTATATGTTTTGTAACATATTTATACTTTTTGTGAAATAACTAATAAATTTAAAAGTTATGTCCTTTGATAGTGTCATCCGGCAGGGCAAAATCCTCGGACTTAAGGTTATTATCTTCTTCTATTAACTTTTCCACTTTCTGTCTGGCGTTTTTCAACATGGCATTGCATTCCCTGGACAGCGTTATGCCGTGCTCGAAAAGTTCAAGGCTCTCATCAAGTGAAAGCTGTCCTTTCTCAAGTTTCTCAACTATGGTCTCAAGTTCTGCAAGCTTATCTTCAAAGTTCATTTCCATTTGATTTCCTCTTTATCGTTTACATCACATTTGATCTTTCCATCGTTCACCAGGATCTGGATCTCATCATTTTTTTCAATGTCATTGATGCTGCGTACTATCGTCTTACCAGGAAGTTTCATAGCTATGCTGTAACCCCGTGAAAAAGTACCCAGCGGGCTCACAGCATCAAGTTTACCTGCGCATTCCCTGAACCGTGAAGTCCTTACTTCAATTATCCTCTCAATGCAACGCGTCTTACGCTCGTTGATATCGTCGATATACTGCATATAATTGGCAATACGTTCCTGTAATAGACCGGGGTCCACGCACTTCCTGAGTTCTGCTGCGTAAAGCGTCCTGTCGCTGATATGGAGCTTTTGCCTTTCTATCAATAATTCCCTAATCCTCTTTACCTGGTTGAAAAGTTCCTGCCTGTCAGGTACTGCCATCTCAGCAGCAGCGGACGGGGTGGGAGCGCGGACATCTGCAACAAAATCAGCAATGGTATAATCTGTCTCGTGCCCCACAGCTGATATGATCGGGATCTTTGAACCAAAAATTGCCCTCGCAACTATCTCTTCATTGAATGACCACAGGTCTTCCAGAGAACCGCCGCCTCTTCCCAGGATAATGAGGTCAACGTCCGTTCTATTAAGCAGTTCAATGGAGTGAACTATGCTGTTAGCAGCAGATTCTCCCTGCACCATCGTGGGTATGAACAATATGTTCACAGGGTATCTTCTTTTCAGGACTGTCAGGATATCATGAAGCACCGCCCCTGTTTCCGATGTTGCGACCCCGATCTTTTTTGGGAACCGCGGCAGGGTTTTTTTATGTTCCGGCGAGAACAAGCCCTCCATCGCCAGTTTATTCTTTAACTGCTCATAAGCCTTGTAGAGTTCCCCGACGCCATCAGGTCGAATAGCCCTGACCTTTAACTGGTACTGCCCTCTCTGTTCATATATATCCAGGTCTCCCAGGATAAGCACTTTCATGCCGTGTTCAGGTTCGAACCTGAGGTTCTGACCGTGCCATTTGAACATCACGCATTGAAGGGAACTGTTCTTGTCTTTGAGAGTAAAATACCTGTGACCTGATGTGTGGTTCTTGAAATTCGATATCTCACCCCGTATCCAGACATCATTGAACTGCCCGGATGTCAGTATGCCCTTTACTACAAGGGTGAACTCATGCACAGTGTAGATACCTTTCTCTTCAAAAGACATAATTGTTAAATATCTCTCTACAGGTATCTTCTTTACGATAGCGGTGTGAAACTAATCATGAACTCAGGGAAGATAGCTGTTAAGCGGTAATATCCCTTCGATCTCCTCTTTATTGATCGCAGCTTCACTGATAATGCTTTCTCTTACATGGATAGGGGAGTTGCAGCGAAGCGCGATAGCGATACAGTCGCTGGGTCTTGCATCGATCTCGAACTGCCTTCCGTCCATGGAGACGCATAACCTGGCATAATAGACGCCATCGTTTAGTTCATCTATCAGGATATCATCTATTTGTGAACAGGTTCGTTCAAGCAGGGATATGAAAAGGTCATGGGTCATGGGTCTTGGGGGGATCTCGTGATTGATGGCTGCATTTATCGAAATAGCTTCGGATAATCCAATATATATGGGCATGATCCTTTTAGCTTCATCTTCAAGAAGCACAAGAGGGACCGGACCGCTGTTTTTTTCAAGGAGATATACGCCTTTTATTGAAACCTGCAGGATTGTTCCGTTCATTTTAATTACTATTAATAAGCGGGGTAATAAGTTTTCCTGTAGTATATATAATAAAACTTAATACATGGTAAATGAATTGATGATGGGTGAAATCATGTCATCATTAGGTAATATTGTGAAAATGCTTGTTGGAATAGTTATTTTGGCTGCCGGGATAGTCTGGTATATTGGATTAGATTGGTTATCGAAAGGTCTCTTCCCTGGCTTTTTGAAAGAACTTCTTGTTTTGATCGAAGGTTCTGTGGGTCTCTTCCTCCTGTTCGTAGGATTGATCGTGGCATGGATGGGCTACGACGACTACAAGATGGACAAAGAGATGGCAAAAGAGGAGAAAAAAGAGGCAAAATAAATTGAAGGTAAAAAACATCGTGATGGTGCTGATCATACTTGTTTCGATCATCCTCGGTTGCATAGGTAGTAAACCGCAATCTGATACCGCCACACCCGGGGAAACTGGAAAAAACAGGGTCGCCACTATCGTTACTGAAAAAGGGACGATAAAATTCGAACTATATGAAAAAGATGCGCCCATCACAACAAAGAACTTCATTGAACTTGCACAGAAAGGATTCTATGACGGGCTTACTTTCCACAGGGTCGAGCCTGGATTCGTGATACAGGGAGGAGATCCAAAGGGTGACGGTACAGGTGGTTCAGAAAAGACCATACCTCTTGAGATAGCACCGACCCTGACTCATAAAAAGGGTGCTGTTGCCATGGCGCGCTCAAATGCTCCGAACAGCGCGAGCTCGCAGTTCTACATTGTTCTTGAGGAGGCAAAATTCCTTGACGGGAAATATGCTATTTTCGGACAGGTCATCGAAGGTCAGGACGTGGTGGATAAGATCGCAAAGGGCGATAAGATGCTAAAGGTGACGATAGGAGAGACCTGATCAGGTTTGCCTGAGTTTCTCCTTAATTTTTTTGCAGATATCCCCCGCTTCTTCATTAACTGCGATAATCTCTATATCATCTGAAGATGCGACACCCAGACCCAGTTCTGCAGCTCTTGCTATCTGCTCCTGCCCGAAAATCCCGCCTTTTGAGACCGCGTCCGTAGTTCCGTATATTTCGGCTATCATCTGCCTTACTGAAGACATCGGGGAACAGGAATCCATTCTTCCAGTGGCTTCCCTGCGGCGTTACCCTGCTCCATCCCTTCTTTTGGTCGTCCAGTACAACAACATCGAATCCCTTTATCTCTGCCAGTTCCATGACACCTGTTTCTTCAAGGACTTTTTTCCCGGAAAGATCGCCTGCACCGTAGTATTTCATCAATTCCCTTACACCCAAAGCCCTGTCATCGGTTTTGATAACATACACTTGAGATCTAATATTTTTATTCAATGGTTTTACCTCCGGTACTTCCTGTATTTCTTCTTTCGATTTATCAAGACATCCTGACATGATTATAGAAAATAGTATAGCAAGCCTTCTGAGAAACTCCCTTCTTTTCAGCATATTATAGAGTGGGACTCTTCATATATAATGCGATATGCTTTTATTCAGCAATATCAGTAATAGTGTTCCATGAGTTCCAGGGAAATCGTGAAAACGAGTAAAGCTCCGGATGCTATCGGCCCTTACTCGCAGGCAGTTAAGATAAATAAAATGGTCTTTCTATCAGGTCAGATAGCGATAGACCCCAAGACCCAGCAGTTCATTGATGGTAATATAGAGACCCAGACAAAAATGGTCCTTGATAACCTGAAAGCGGTTGTGGAGGCAGCGGGGAGCAGCCTTGAAAGCGTTGTGAAGACCACGATCTATCTGACGGATATCAATGATTTTTCAAAAGTTAATGAGATATATGCGTCTTATTTTTCTACGGGAAAGCCTGCACGTTCTACAGTGTGTGTTTCGGCGCTTCCGAAGAACGCGAAGATCGAGATAGATGCGATAGCAGAGATCATTTGAAATAGGAATTTTGGACAGCAATTGATAGTTTGTAACAGGTCAGTTGTTCATAGGAATACGCTGTCGCGAGCTTTTTCCCTGAGGCGCGAATCCAGTGACAGCCCGTCTGCGCCGTTGACCGCAAATTACAGCGCTATCATGAGCAGAAGCATTTAATGTGATGATATTACTTTTTTTATATCCGAATAATAAGATAGTGCCATATTTGTTGATCTTTTATTTTGACAATTTCGAACTTTCTTCCTGCAGCCCAGGTCTTTATTGAAATAACAGTGCTCACCATAATCGATAAAATAAGGGCTGCAGGCATATTTGCTGAGCTATAAATAATGATAAAAACTGCATTCAAATAAACCAGAAAAGCCGACATTACAATGTTCCTGTTCTTCGCCTCCGGCTTTTTTATCATAAAGAAGATTGCAATAACAGCAAACATCAAAGGTATTGCTAATAAAAACTCATCACTAGCTGGCATCTTAATAAAAAATTTATTGAAGATTATAGGAACGGTTAGTGAAATTGCCGCAATAATCGCTGTTCTCCTGACGCCATAAGCAATTGGGGGGGTATTCGAAAAACCCCTGTCTGCTTCAATATGCATAAAGTCTTTTGAAAAACCAATGCCAAGCATCAAAATTCCAAAAAAAAGACCCAGTTCGATCGCTTCAAGATTTAATTCTGAAGCGAGCGCCCAACCACCCAGTGTAACGAACATGTATGCTATTGAGATAGTGAGTGGTCCTGCGGCCCCCTTATCTTTAGTTTTGAATGGCGGTACAGAATAAACATATGTGCATATTATGGGCATAATTCCAAGGATAAACAATAGTAAGGATCCAGTTGCAAGTACTATAAAGAATAAAAGGAGACATGAAATAAGGTATTCAACAATAAGAACACTTCTTGCCAGATCTCTTGAAATTACTCCGGATGCAAGTGGTGCATTTGGTCTGCCCATTACATCGCTATCCGAATCATAGTAGTCGTTGATGAAATTACCAATGTTCGTAGTAAGCCATGCAAAAGAGATAAATAATAAAAAAATTCCAGGGTTAATGCTCTCATTCGCTGCCATACCTCCGGCAATCACTGTGGGTACAGTAAGCCATGTTGCATGGAAGGGTCGATTCAATTTATAGATAATAATGTAATTCTTGATTAAGCTGATCATAGACCACCCCTGCGCCAATATTATTCTTTAGTATTTAATTTTTTTGTTGTTATGTATCTGTCATAATTAGCACTCGAAATTATGGTTATATCATAATTTTCTTATTAAATAATACTTTATAATGCCAATTATGTTAATTTAATACTTATTAATGCTTT
>JAHIHJ010000374.1 GCA_018899795.1 Methanobacteriota archaeon | reverse complement strand
ACCTCGCATCGCTCGCTGCTGCCGTGAAAGGCTTCATAGCATTTCTTTCCCACAAATGACGCGACATGAGGATACCATTTCTGTGCAGTGGGATTGACGCGGATGATGTTCATGTCCATATCAAGGATGCCGATGCCGTCCTGTATGCTTGCAAAGATGCTTTCCATGAAGCGTTCACCTTCCAGCATTTTTGTCTTCTCATCCGAAAGCATCCGCTCACCCCTCACCAGTTTTTTCTTATTTGTCCTACCTGGTTTGACGTGTTTGGTTTTCATGGTAGCACATTTATAATTTTTGATATCGCATCTGATACATCCATCGTGGAATTAGACCCCCCCAGGTCTGGCGTCACGATCCCTTTTGCAATGACGGAATCAACCGCCCTGCCAAGAACTTGCGCTTCTGTTTCACGCCCCATCCATTGAAGCATCATTTTGACGCTCAGGATGGAAGCTATCGGGTTCGCGATGCCTTTCCCGGCGATATCAGGAGCGCTGCCGTGTATGGGCTCAAAGAGCGCATGTTTGTCTCCGATGTTGGCGCTGGGGCACAGTCCAAGCCCTCCAACAAGGGCTGCCGCCACGTCGCTTAAGATATCCCCGAACAGGTTGGTGGTCACCATAACATCGTACTTCTCAGGTCGCAATATCAGGTCATAAGCCATTGCGTCTACCAGCATTTCATTATGTGAAATCCCGTTACGCTTTACAACGCCTATGCAGACATCGCGGAAGAATGAATCGGACTTCAATACGTTCGCTTTATGAACGATGGTTATCTGCTTTTTTCTCTTTTTTGCTATTGAGCAGGCGCTTTGGGCTATCCTCTCGCTCCCTTTGCGGGTTATTACTCTTGTGGTATAAGCGACATTTTCATGCAGTTCCTCAATGCCAGAGTACATGCCTTCAGTATTTTCCCTGACTATGACAAAATCAAAAACCTTTTTATTGCATGGCAATTTTACGTTCGCAAGGGGTGCAAAAGGACGGATGTTGGCATACAGGTCAAGTTCCTTGCGAAGCCGCATCAGCACGCTTTTGTAATTCGGGTCAGGCGGGGTAGTAATCGCTCCGAAGAGGACGCAGTCGCAATCTTTGATGATGCTCATGTCCTCGTCCGTGAGCGCGCTTCCCGTGCGTTCCCATTTTCCATAACCGATCTCAAGAGGCACTTTCTCAATGTCAAGACCGAAGGCATCTAGCACTCTGAGCGCCGCTGGTATGACTTCTTTGCCTATGCCGTCACCGGGTACGACTGCGAGTTTCATTTATGTTCCTTCTTTTATTTTCGAAATCACAATTTGTTATTATTGTTTTCCTGAGTACCTTTTAAAACCCTCACAAGTATCCTAATCGCATCCACGATATCATATTCGGACGCCCCCCAGTGAACAACCGCGCCGTCTATGCCGTTTATGTTCACCATGCCTGATTTCCTGCTCTGGCAGCACCTTGTGATGAAAGGCTTTGTAGGCATATACAGTTCAGCTTTCAGGGGGCACATGTTGATATGCTTATACGTGAGCCTGGGGAACCGCAGCTCGAATATCTGCTTTGAGATATCGCATCCCACAAGTTCTGAGTTATCTTCAATATCGATATCCGTATCGAGATATTTTCCATTAAGCTCTGAAGCGTAACACGGGAAGACCGTTTTTTCCCCCTCGAACTGCCGCAGGTCGATGAGTTTCTTTGTGAACCTTATGTTCAATTCCCCAAGAATACCGCTGCTTACAAGCCGGTCTATCGCAGAGACAAGCCATGGGGGTTCTGGTGGAATAATATCTATAATTTCTATCTCCATGACTTCGATCATACTCGGCTCATGCACGAAAGTGATATGCCTGTCCATGCCTTCGAAAATAACCGTATTTACGCTCCTTTTGCACAGGGGTATGGATGATTCGATAAGCCTTGTCCTGTCATGCGCATCGAGTTTTTCCTTGAATTTTATGATCTGGTTCCCTTTTGCGATCAATTCCAGCGAAACCAGCCTGCGCAGTAACCCTTCCCCTTCGCTTTTCACATTATATATCGAATAACCTGACGGCAGGTCAGCTATAAGGTATTCTGTTGCAAAATAAATTGGTCCTCCGACCCTGGCATTCGGGTCTGTCCTTGTAACTCCCAAGCTTTTGTAATCCGAAGGGAATATCACTGTTGCACCTTCTTTTTGTGGTGTTCCACAAGCCCGCCGTCTGCCAGTATCTCACGCAGGAAATCAGGGAGCTTTGTGCCCGTGTATGACCTGTACCCTGTTTTCACGATGCCTTTTTCAAGGTCGATCTCTATGATGTCGCCCTCATGGCATTCTACCGCAGCCTCGATGATGGGCAGACCCACATTGATGGCGTTCCTGAAAAAAATCCTTGCGAACGACTGTGCCACGATGCACGCCACGCCCGCGTGCTTTAAAGCAAGAGGCGCCTGTTCCCTTGATGAACCGCAGCCGAAATTCTTTCCTGCAACAATGATGTCACCTTTTTTTACTTTTTTAGGGAATTCCGGGTCTATCCCTTCCATGACGTGTGACGCAAATACGCTCATGTCAGTGGTGCGCAGGTATTTTCCCGGGATTATGACATCAGTATCTATGTTGTCTTTGAATTTCCAGACCCGTCCTGATATTTTGCTGATAGTGTTATTCATTGCGTGCACGGGTATTGTTCACGGGAAGCATAATCATTTTGGTGAAAAGGAAAAAATCATTCATTTCTTTTTCCATGACAGGTAAACGGCACTCATGACCGTTATCATAATGGCAACTTCAAAGCCCGGGGATTTTTCAGCCTGTGTGGTATCAGTATCCTGATCCGTTCCCGCCATCGCGGTCACGCCTGCTGCTGGCTTCGAAACTGTTGGAACGTAAGTACCTTTAAATCCGCTTATTGCAAAACTCGAGAAAGAATTGGTTTTTGATTCGAAGTATGAATGGCTTTCATCTTGTCCTTTCGCATCAGTCTCAAGCATAAGCCAGCTGCTCCCATCCCATTTGAACATCCTGATATCGCTCTGGGATAGCCCGCTGCTGCTTATCCAGGTATTCTCTACCCTGAACCTTATTACGGCTTCCTTTATGTTCTTCGGTACTGCAAAGCCTGATGTTCCGACCCAGATGTTGGCATTCCTGTAAACAATGCCAGGGGCATGTTCTTTTACAAGTGTTGATGTGTCCCTTAACACTTCCACAGATGTCCTGATATCTCCTGGGCTGGTGTTGCCTGTAATATTGACAAACAGCACAGGGTTGCCGCTGCTGGTGAACCTGTATGAAGTGACCTTATCTTTATAAATATACAAATCGTATTTTTCATTTACTTCGATGTTGGTGAAGTTCTCAGCTGAGAGCCCACCACCTCCACCCCCGCCGCCGGATGGGGAAGTATATGTAACAGTACTTCCTCCGATTAAAGTAGTAGTAGCTTCGCCACTGACGGTAATATTGCCTGCTGTGACGCCTTCAACCTCAAGAGTGGTAACTGTAATTACTGATAACATCATCATTAAAGTCAGTACAAATTTTATCATATGTTTTTAGTCATTCATCTGATTATATATATCTTCCTGATTTCATCCACGTATTCAAAATGGAAAAAATGTAAACACCGACTGGAAACAATACAGTTAAATGGACATGGACTAATAAAATGACAATAGAGGCTCTTTCATGAGGACGAAAGTAATAATAATGGGCGCCGCAGGACGTGATTTCCACAATTTCAACGTATTTTTCAGGGGCAACTTAGATTACGAAGTCGTTGCTTTCACAGCAGCGCAAATCCCGGGTATCGCAGGGCGGGGTTACCCGAAGGAACTGGCAGGAAGTCTTTATGAAAAAGGCATCCCGATCTATCCCGAAGAGGAACTCGCCAGGGTGATAAAAGAAAAACACATCGAACAGGTCATTCTCGCATACTCAGACCTCTCACATGAAACAGTGATGCAGAAAGCTTCGCTTGTCCTTGCGGCAGGCGCTGATTTCAGGCTTATGGGAACTGAAAGCACAATGCTGCAGTCAAAAAAACCCGTGATATCTGTCTGTGCCGTGAGAACAGGCGCAGGTAAGAGCCCCACATCGCAGAAACTGCTTGACATATTGAAAGAAAATGGTTTCAGGGTGGTCGTGGTGCGCCATCCCATGCCCTACGGCGACCTGCGAAAACAGGAATGCCAGCGCTTTGCTGTGATGGAAGACTGCATCAAACATGAATGCACCATAGAAGAAAGAGAGGAATACGAGCCCTATATCTGCTGCGGGAGCGTAGTTTACAGCGGCGTTGACTTTAAAAAGATACTTGATAGTGCTGAAAAGGAAGCGGATATTATAATATGGGACGGAGGGAACAACGACATCCCGTTCTATAAGCCCGACCTCCATATCGTTATAGCAGATCCCCACAGGGCAGGACATGAACTCACATATTATCCTGGCAATGTGAACGTGCGGCTTGCAGATGTTGTTATCGTGAACAAGGTGGACTCTGCGAGGAAGGAGGATGTGGAACTGGTCATCAAGAATGTCAGGTCATTAAATGAGAATGCTAAGATCATTAAAGCCAATTCCGTGATAACAGTGGACATGCCAGAATTGATAAAAGGAAAGCGCGTCCTTGCTGTTGAGGACGGTCCCACGCTCACTCACGGCGGGATGGCTTTCGGTGCGGGCGTCCTGGCTGCTAAAAAATTCGGGGCAAAAGAGGTTATCGACCCGCATTCTCATGCTGTCGGCTCTATACTCAGGGTGTATGAAGCATTCCCCCACCTTGGTGCAGTGCTTCCTGCTATGGGATACAGCCCTGACCAGGTGAAAGAACTGGAGGAGACGATAAACGCTACAGATTGCGATACAGCCGTCGCTGGAACACCCATCGATCTGGGCAGCCTCCTCTCCCTCAATAAACCTGTGGTGAGGGTAAGGTACAGGATCGAGGAAGTGGATGTCAGGCTGGAAGATGTGATTGAAGACTGGCTTAAAAAGAAAAAATTACCAGGAAAAATTATTAAGTATGTAGATAACTTGGGAGGTCAATATGAACCTAAACGACCTTAAATTTGAGAACGGTCTTGTTACAGCCATTGCCCAGGACTACAAAACAGGCGAAGTGCTCATGGTAGCATTCATGGATAAAGAAGCACTCAAAAAGACCATAGAGACAAAAAGAGGATACTACTGGAGCCGGAGCAGGCGCAAACTCTGGAAAAAGGGAGAAAGTTCAGGTCATGAGCAGATAATCCATGATATACTGATCGACTGTGATGCTGATGCAGTGCTGCTCAAGGTCGAACAGATAGGCGGAGCATGCCATACAGGCTACAGATCGTGTTTTTACAGGACGATCGAGGGCAAAGTCGTGGGCGAAAAGTTATTTGAGCCTGAAGATGTATATAAGACTTAATGAAAATATTAATAATAATATTTGCATTGGCAGCAGGAATTGCGTTATCGGGGTGCACTGAGAAAGCGCAGGGTCAGGATATGGAATTCCCGCCATCCGATGCAACGCGGACGCAGGCAGATATGCAGGAGATCGTTCCGACCGATACTCCGGAACCAACGCCGATCGCCACTACTGAAAAGCCCCTGACAAAATATGATAAATTCGCAGCGTGGCTCAAGGAAGATGCGACCAATAAACATCCATATATCCTTGATCCTTCAAAAGTATATGAAGACCAGTATGTGTGCGCGCAGTTTACACGGGATTTTCTCAAGAATGCTACGGACGCGGGTTTTGAGACGTATGCAGTCCTGCTGACAGGAGCAGTAAAAGGACAGAATGCATGGCATACGATAAACGGTGTTATTCTTGATAATAAGCTGTATTTTGTTGAACCCCAGAAGGATATTATCCTGAAGAAAGAAGACCTTTTGAAGACATACGGATTTGAATACGCCTATTTTGGCAAAGAAATGTATATCAGCAGGAATGATGCAGAATTGAGCCAGAAGATCAATTATCATTCAGTGATCGGATTAAATGGGGGTAATTTCCTGTATCTAAAGTAATTAAAGTAATGCCGCATTTTCAAAATAATCTTTAACTCCCTTAAACCCATTTTTCCTGGCGAGCTTCTCGATCGCAGAGTAAATGCCGCTGCTGTATTGGGCAGCTTTCTTTTCTTTCAATGCAAGTTCATCTGGAAGCAGCCTGCCTGCGGCAAGGCGCAGAATGTATTTTCGCATGCCGCTTTTTATCTTAAGTTCAGGCGCGATCCTGAGAGCCAGTTCAACTACTTCCCTGTCAAGGTAAGGTACGCGAAGTTCAACGGAATTTGCCATGGTCGCAGCGTCGTCCCGCTCAAGGTTATTTTCTGCTATGTTCTCAAGGTCGTGTTTCAGCGCGCTTTCAAGTTCTGGGGGGGGCATGGATTCATATCGCTTGTAACCTGCGAAAAGCTCGTCAGCGCCCTGACCAGAAAGCATCACGCGGATACCGTCCATGTGGGCATCTCTTGAAGCGAATAACAGCGGCAAAGCGATGCTGACTTTCAGCGGGTCTGCTGATTCGACGGCTCTTATAACATCAGGAATAGCAGACTCGACCTCATCCATAGTAAGCTCATGAAGATGCAGTTTATCATCAAGACCAAGGAGTTGGGCTGCCTTTTTCGTCTGCATAATGTCGTGCGATCCTGCCATACCCACCGAATACAGTTCAGCTTCGGGGTACAGAGCCGCGATAAGCGAGCTGTCAAGACCACCAGAGAACGCTATGGCGCATGGCGAGTATGTGCGTTTTTTCACAGCCTTTTCTATTGCATTGAACAGCGCTTCAGAAGCGATGTTTTCATCGGTGATCTGTTCCCCTTTGACAAAACCTGTCACTGATTTTTCATTAAGCACGCCGCCGCTGTACATAAGCATGTGCCCGGATTTGAGTGAAAGTATATCCTTTATTCCAATCGCAGAAAGGGCTTTTTTCTCAGACGCGAAAGCGAACAGTTCGCCTGTTTTACCATAGTACAGCGGCTTCACACCAGCGGGGTCGCGCGCCAGGTATATTGTATCATTATACGCGTAGGCGAACGCATAGTCGCCATCAAGAGCTAAAGGCGCTGCCTCGACACCTTCCGATTCGATCAAGTTAAAAAGCGCTTCACTGTCAGATCCTGTTTTCAGACCGTGTTTTTGGGCGATCTCCCTGAAGTTGTAGATCTCGCCGTTGTACGTTAGAGCGCCCCTGTTGTGGATAGGCTGGCTCTTGTCGCCTGTTATTTTAAGGAGTACGCTGCCCAGAGTGATATCGCCCAGAGAGAACATTCCTGTGCCATCAGGTCCCCTGTGTCTTATTGCTTCAAGCATCTTTTGAACTGATGCTTCGGGATCTTTTCCTGCCGCGCCTGCGATGCCGCACATAGAGGCATAGATAGTCATTCCATGGTTTAAAAATGTCACTCTTCATCCTCCAGGGATGCAAGGACAAAATCATCACGATATTTTTCCAGTTTACCTGTCATTTTTTTTCTAATGACATTTTTTATTAACGGGACACGCAATAATTCCACTGCGATGTCGATTTGTTTCATGAATTCAAAAATCTCCCCTGATGTGTATTCTTCAACCGTCAACATGAAAGTTCACAAAATGGATAAGAACCTGTCCACTTCATATAAGCGGTCTTGGCTGCTTCTCATCAGGCTGCACTGGCAGTTTCATGGTATTGATGAGTATCGGGTCAGTAACCTCTTTCGCTCTCTCAAGCAGCAGTTCCTTCCCGCACTGGGTAATCGCGAATATGGGTATCGCTGTCCCGAACTGCGCTATGGTTTTCCCTGCGATGCAGCCGCGTATCCATTTTGAAGTACATCCTGTGGTCATGTCCACAAGATCGATGAACTCTTTTGCCTCGCTCTCAGATATGCCTGTAGTATGGACGCCAAAAGCCACAACCTGAACCCTGTGTTTTTTCTCAAGATCGCGGATGGCGCGCATGTCCTTTGGATTAGTGACCGAGACTCCTATCTTCTTAAAACCCGTCTCGATGGCTCTCTTCACGCCTTCGACCTGGTCAAGAGCCGCGGTCTCTGGGTCAAGCACTATGCCTCCCACTTCCTGTATCCTCTCTATGAGTTTTGGTATCGGGGTTGTCTCAACAAGTCCTGAGATACGGGAACCCATGCCCTGTGCCAGTTTCGGGTTGCTTGTGATCACAGTCCCTGCACCGTCACATGCTGTTACGCAGGCATCCAGGAGCCCGCGGCGCAGTCCTGTCATAAAGGTCTCGCTCGCGCCAAAACCCACGAATATCTCCATTTCGATAGCCCTGTCCCCTGTGAACAAACCGAAATCCTTTATCCTGAACTCGATATTCTCTTTCGCGGTCTTTCCAGAAAATTTCTTTATCCCGCGCACCTTATCGAAGATCGGGCAATATTCTGTCTGCGGTTCGCCAACTTCAACGACCTTTCCATCCTCTACAACTACGCGCGTTTTTCCAAGCGCTTCCATAACATGCCTGTCTTTTGGTTTTGCCATGAGTTTCAATATAAGTCTTATAGGTATTAATCGTTAAGATAATGTCATTATTTGAGGAGTAAAGGCAAGATTTGCCCTGTTTAATGTTTTTTTGGTGATAATCGGAGAGTGAAAATAGACAAGAGGTTGACCCTGATTTCAGGGTGAGATGAAAAGGATAGAATAACTTTAAGGTTGTAACGAATGCTGTGGATGACCCGTTCCAGAGGAGAATATGGAATCTTAGGATTCATCTCGAAAAAAAATTAAGTATAGCCATGGAATGACCCTATATGATAAAGAAACAGGTAATTGATTCAGTAGGCAGGAAAACTTTTTTAATTACCCTAACCCGCACTCCCCAACCTGTCCACTATTAATTATTGGAAATGTGTACTTCTCTTGCATCCTGTTATAATTCATGAGTTGGGCGCGATAATCCCACTCCTTTCCTAACCTCGTTTATGTCTCGATCAAGAATATGCTTCTTGACAAACCGCAATATTTTTATTTATATGAGGATTGATCTCAGTATTGATCTCAATCTTCTCAACATATCTATGATTTCCCACGATTTTGAAACCATTTAACACGATATAAAGTTCTTCTATTTGTTT
>JAHIHJ010000373.1 GCA_018899795.1 Methanobacteriota archaeon | reverse complement strand
ATCGCAGTTCTTGTCTTTGCATTGCTGCTTGGTAATTTTGGTGAACTCTCGAAAAGATTAGGTGTTCAAGGAGAATTCGCTCTGGATCCAACGCTTCGTGCATTCCAGGTCGAGGTTTCCTTCTTCGTGCGCACTTTCTTTTTTATCTTCACAGGACTGATGTTCAATCTGGAGTCAATGAGATCCACAGCACTGACCATGGCTCTCGCAGTCTTTGGTATTATACTGTTAACACGAATAATTGGCGTCAAACTGCTCGTATTCAGGGATAGAAATATGGCTCATTCTGAAAAGGCAATGATATCCATGATGCCCCGAGGACTTGCGGCTGCCGTGCTCGCCTCGATGCCGCTTGCAGCAGGAATAAATATACCATATTTCGTTGAGATAGTTTTCAGCACAATAATCCTTACCAACATGGCAACAGCCTTTGGAATATTCGCGGTCGAAAGAAAACTGGCGGCAAATGCCAGAATAGCCAGTCAGGCTGATATTATCTGAGCCTGAAACAAACATAACCAGATAGGATAAAAGTCTAAGTTGTTAATTTCTCTAAAACAACGATGGCACTGAAAAATAAATTAGAAAATAAATATATTAAGATTCTCCGAGATCAATGACCCCGGGTATCATCCCTATCAACTTTTGTGCCCATTTGAGTTTTTTCTTCTTCATCTCTGTCACTTTTTCATCCATGAGATCAAACCCGGCAAGAGCGATGCTTCGCGCGCCAAAAGTATGCGCGAGAAATACACACCTGTCACCATCGCTTAACCCGCCGAAGTTATGGACATTAGCAAGCGGGGCAGCCTGTGTTGTCCCGATTACATCCCTCATGTTCTCTACTGCCTCGAGCTTTTTCATATTATCCCCGTGGGCATGTACGACCATAAGCGCGCCTTTTCTGCCAGCTTCTATCTCGTCAGGTATATATCCGTCAAGGTCGGTAACGACGATATCAGGGACAATGCCTTTTTCAAGAAGCGTGCTCGTCGCGCCGTCAGCAGCTATGATCACGTCTCTGTCCGCGCTGATCCTGTCAAGGTCGCTTGAGAGCGACAGGGCATTACCGCAGACAAGGACATCTTTTCCTTCGAGCTTTTTCTTCAATAGGGATACATTGCCGGCTTTCCTGGAGAGAAGGCGGGATAATAGTCTGGCAGACTCCTCGTCTTTCTCCCTGCTCCAGCCGAAATCAAGAAGTATTTCTTCGTATATGGGTTCCCATTTTTTAAAATCCATCAATCAGATTGCGACTTGAAAGATATATATAGTTTATTTCCCTTCCGAGAACCATGACCGCTCCCGTTTGATTATTTCTTTTTTTTCCCTTTCCTGAATTTGCTGAGTCCTGAATTCAAGAAGATTTATATGAAATGAAATCCAGAGTGATGTTCATACATTCTGGAATATATATGCTATACGTATATTGGAATGGGGACGGAAGCTATGAACAGATATATTGAGTTACTGAACGGCGGACTGGGTCTTGCTCTATTTATATTAGTCCTGGTGGTCATAAAGGATTTTAATAAAGAATTCTACGCAAGAACCAGGCGGTTCCAGGTCTTTGCTGCACTTCTTCTGCTCAGTGTGATGACATTCTCTATCAAGGAACTGTATAAATACGGACCTCTTGATTTCATCATTTTTGACCCCATTATCGCGGAATTACTTGAGACATTACAACTTATCCTTATAATATCGGCGGTTTTTATCCTTATGGGGATGCGAAAACAATGTTCATAAAAAATTTAAATGAATGTGAGGAGTTCAAAGCCTTAAAACCTCGGAAGTATATTACATCATGGAGGGAGAAGGCATAATGCACATAAATGAAGAGTCATCAAAAGTCCATCCGGGCGCAGCGATCTATATCCCGCCTCGTTCCATGCAGTACATCAACAACACAGGCAAAACCGACCTGATATTCCTGTGCATCGTAGACCCTGCATGGCGCCGGGAAGATGAAGAGATTATTTAACTCAACCTTGACAGGATTAACCGGATCGACAGGGTACGATTTTTATAGTTAATCCTGTAAATCTAAAAACGTCCCCAGGACATGGATTTCACAGATTACAATGGCTGAATTACTTTCCCAGCGCCTTCATGAACCTGTCCCTGATCTCCTTTGCTGAAAGCGGTATCTCCCTGCACATTGCATTGACGGGCTTCACGATCACATGAATGAAGGCAGCCCTGTGCAGCAGCGCCTCCTTCAATTCCTCACATGTATGTGCTTTTTTTGTATCGCTGATACCGTTCGCCTTTGCAAGGAGTTCAAGATCTATCTGACCGTTCGTGCAGGTCATCTGGTTCCCGGTTGAACCGCATGCTGCATTATCTATCGCAACAATGGTAAGGTTCCCAGGACTGTAAGCCCCTATGGATGCCAGGGCGTTCGGGTTCATGAGAATGCTCGCGTCGCCGTCGATGACATACACGTGCCTTTCCTGCGAAAGTGCAAGCCCAAGCCCGATTGACGAGACAAGTCCCATTGACCCGGTCATATAGAAATTAAGATCCCTGTCTTTTATTTCATGAAGCTCTTTTGAAGGTATGCCGAGGTTAGATACTATGATGTCATCACCCACAACTGAAGCAAGGATATTGATCGCGTCATAACGCGTCATTTCAGGCTTTCTTATTTCCGATCTGAACTCGATCTGAGACAGCCTTGGCGTTATCTCGCATGGGACGGGACTCTCGCATGTCGAGCCTTCCCATACAGCAGGTGATATCAAAACAATATGAGGACGGGCATTATCAAAAGAATCCTTAATTGCAGCATCAATATCGTCCAGTTTGTCCTTCGATTCAATAATGGTACATCTTATGCCAGCCGAATCCAGTATCGCAGGCAGCTTTTTCCCGAACTGCCACTGCGCCTCTATCGCCTCCTTATGAACGCCGCGCCAGCTTGCAAGTACAGGCAGCGGTATGCCGTATGTGAGGTTCAGGGATTCAAGCGCATTTATCATATTACCTATGCCTGTGCTCTGGATGACCATGATGGGTCGCTTACCTCCGAGATAAATGCCAGCGCATATCCCAATGCCGTTCTCTTCTCTTGTCAGGGGAATGGTCTTCAGGTTCTTTTCTATCAGGGGCAAAAGCGCTTTTATCCTGTCGCACGGCAGCGTAGCTGCATAATCTATCCTGTTTTTCCTGAGAATATCAATTACTCGTAGTTCCGGGATTTCTTTCAAGCAAATACCTTTCTTTTAATTACCTCTTCAAGCGCAACATTCGCATTTTCAACGATCGACTCTGGCTCGATTTTCGAGAGGGTATGGTCCTGTTCAAGGCGCTTCACTCCTCCGCCAGTGATATTTAACACAATATGATCTTCTGCATCGACTTTATGTTCATTTACCGCTTCGATGAGCGACGCAACAGCAACTCCTGCGGGTGCAAATATATCTATCCCTTCGTACCGTTCGAACAACTGCTGCGCTTTTTTCGCTTCGCTATTGGATATCCCGTACATCGTACCCTGTGTAGAGCAAAGCGCGTCATAGACGCCGCCAGCTACTGAATATGGCGGCTCCCTGTTTGAAAGGATGTCTGCATACATCTCGTGTATGAGTTTTTTCGGGTCAGGCATATCAATGTCCCTGATTATTTCGCGCCGTCCTGCTTTCCATGCATTGAACATTGGGGCAAAAGGCAGGTTCTGTGAAAGATGAAGCTGCGGCAGTCCGCCTGCGAACCTTCCATCCCCCAGCAGCCGCAGCGATGCTTCCCATGCTGCTATTCCGCCTGTCCCGCTCCCTATAGCCTGGAAATAATGGTCAGGCATGCGCTTCATAGTCACAGCGGCATCCAGCATCACCGTCCCCATACCGTCCCTTCGCGCCACGTTCCTTGCGCCGCCTTCTGCCTGCATACCGGGGAGCGCGGCGATCCTGTCTGCAAGATGTATAGAATCTGTATAATCACAGTTATTACCCATTTGTATAATGTGTATGGAATCCGTGGGTTCTTCAGGCAGCCACATCCGTGTCATCCCGCTTGAAGGCACCACTATATACACTTCCTGTCCTGTCATCGCTGATACATGGGAAAAAGCGCGCGCGGTATTTCCCGCTGATGCAAGTACCAGCGAGCGGTTTGCACGTCTGGTTTTCTGGACCGTGGGAAAAGCCTCAAGTTCCTTGAAACTGCAAGTCTTTATGTACGCACCTTTTTCAGGCCAGTAGCCATTGAAAGAGATGTACAGGTTGTTAAGCCCAAGTTCTGCTGCAAGTTCAGTGCTCCTGTAGGTGACAGGACCTGAATTCGTGGTCATTATCTCATGTATCGGCAGCCAGTCGTGGAACTTACCCATCCCAGGGACGTCCTTTAAAATGAGCTGTTTATTCCTGTAATTTGCACGCAGGAGCGCTCCATCGTTGGAGCATTTCAATCTGTCATCAGTAAAAATATTTGAACATTCTGCGCATACAAGCTCATATTTCGAATCTCCCGTGTAATGAACAGTATTAGTTCCACAACATGTTGTTTTTCCGTATGTCATGATGAATGTTTTCATTTAGTTAGGTATATATGTTTTTCCTTTGAAGACAGGATTTCTTCCGATACAGGACACTAATTCAATTTTAATATACATTTGTCCAATCCAGACCATAGATAGTTATTTAATCTTTCTAAAAATATCAGTGACTCATGAAATGTCCCACATGCGGCAGTGACTGCGTCAGGGATCCTGAAACGGTTCTGGACGAATTGTTCCAGATGTACATGGCATGCAGGTCATGCCCTCCTGATCCGTTATTTGACAAAAACGCGCCGCTATATGAAAACATTGACTCAGCGACAGGAAGATGCCAGAAATGCGAAAGGCGGCATCTTGACCACGTTACAGGTCATGTGCTGACCATCCTTAAGAACAGCGGTCTTTTTCCCAGTGACGCCTCATTGAAAGAAGTGGGAACTCCGCTGATCGCTTTTGGTTATCAGGTACCCTATCCTCCGCGCCTGCCTGAAAAAAGCCTTGTCCTTATCATGGATTCAGTTACGGAAGAACTTGCAGGAAAGATAACTACGAACGTGCCTGAGATAAAAGGCGTGATAAAAAGAAAAGGTCTTCCCTCAAAGAGCATTGGACTGCGTGACACCGACAGCACGCCGCATACGTATGAACTGCTTTCAGGATGTGACATGCGCTGTGATATAGCATCATCGACTTACGGAGAACTGTGTATCTATAAAAACCAATCAACGATCCACATCGAGTTCAATAACACCAAAATAAAAAAAATTGAGGCGCTGTATATTAACGGGGAACTGGATGAAGCGGTTGTCGTGGACGGATTCTGCGGTCCCGGCACTCTCGGATTGTTGTGCGCCCTGGGCGGTGCGAAAAAAGTGATACTCAACGATGCCTGGCTTCCTGCTGTGCGCAATGCTATTTTGAACATCAAAGCCAATTCAGGGCTGCTTGGTGTAAAGATCGAATTTGAGCTAACAGGGTACGATAAGCTCATAGGGGACGAACCAGTGCTTATGGCAAAAGCCGGAGGAAACACGGATATCCTGGTTTATCACGGCGATATAAGAAAACTTGCAGGAGCAGAACGAGAATGCGACATCTGTCTTATCGATACGTTCCCTTCAGTGAACCCCGCGGAATATACTGCAATGTGCAGGGACTTCGCTAAAAAAACAGTGATAATCTAAGTCCTGCAGCATGCATGGGAAAGTACTATCAGGCTTGTGGAATATTTTCCTTCATATTGGTGACCATTTGCATTGAGAAGGGAGATGTAATATTCCAGTAACCTCTGGACAGCCTTTTCAAGTTTATAATTGTGGTATATATTGATCTCATTATCAAATAATTCGATCTTATCAATTAACTGCATTGATTCATGCGTTTTCTTTAAAAGAGAAAGGAATTCCTGATGCGGTATGCTGGAGATATGTTGTCTGGAGAGCGACTCGAATATTCCTTTGTCAACGAATACGTTCCCTGCAAGTATCTCTTCGTACTGGTCTTTATGTATGGATACCATATTATAATTCATCGATCTGTATATTTCAATAAGGTTTTTCCAGAAATCTTTTTTTGAGGCGAACTCAAACACTACATCTTTTAAATAACCGAAATGCTCATTTGCGGCGCAGCATCGTTTTCCTTCCTCAAGCTTTTTTAGATATATGCGGACAGAAGTAGCGCGTCCGTGAATGACATCAATGTCAAGACCCTTGTTATAGACCAGGAACATTATCACAAGCTGGGCGAGAAAGTCCCGGTAAAGTTCATTTTCGCCTGTAATTGTCACGGCAGCGGTTTCAGGCTCCATATCATCCATGCAGAATATGGAGACCTCGCAGTTCCAGCCGGATTCGCGGCTGATGGCATTGACCTGCTTATCAAGTTCGGATATCGTATTGATCTTCAGCGGGTCCAGCAATTCTTCCATTATTTCAGGGTCAATCGGGATCCCTTTAGTCCATTTTAACATCCACTGGAATACCTGGCTGCAGATAAGGACGTTTTTCCCCGATTCTATTGACTTCTCCCGTTCGGTCAGTTTTTTTGTTTCAGAGGTAATATTTGATATCGCTTTTTCGATAGTACCGTATTGCTGCAGTACTACGTCTGCGATATCGACAGAATCCCTTATAGCTGCGCTCAGGTTGCCTTCGTTCTTATTTAAAAGCGGCTCAAGTTTCTTGAGATGGATATTTT
>JAHIHJ010000047.1 GCA_018899795.1 Methanobacteriota archaeon | reverse complement strand
CGAGTTGCTGATCAGTATATTAATATCACCAAAACGAAAAGCCATAGCAAGCTTCACAAGGCCGGATCTCAGGGATACCCCTCCTGTCCCTTTATATGTTGTATATACATTCAGTTCCCCACTGGGATAATCAAACTCCGGATTTGTTGTATCTACGATGACATAATCGTAGTCTAGTTCCCCGAAATATATCTCTGGCCTTGTAATATTAAAAAACTCTGACCTGGGAGGCACATCCTTTATATAGAACTGAGGCAGTCCCTCTTTTGACACATCCCGCACCGGGCTCATTGCAATACCATAGCCGTGAGTAAAAACCAGGCGTTCGTTCACCCATGTACGGCCCTGTTCCGGAAGCTTTTTCGAGTCCATCTCCCTTGCAGACATGGCTATTTGCCTGTATTCCCCATTAATTGTGAGTCTGTTTATATCCACGTCTTTGAATTCATAGTATGTCCGTATCAGTTGAAGCTGCTTATAGGCCGTAAGCAGTGGCCTCCAGTCCCAGAGACGTATATTCTCTATTGTCTTTGTGTTTTTCTCAAGGTCGTTGAGTGTAAGATTATAAGAGGCAGGGAATTCTATCTGTTTGATTTCTTCAAGATCAAAAGCAATCCTTGTATATTTTATACTGTTCTCGATATAAGGTTTTTCGATATTGTACTCATCAGGTAAAACCTTATACTGCTGCACCACGTCTGTAAGAAAGCTCCCACCTGCGAACAGGATCATAATTAAAACAATCCCTGCCAGAGGCAATTTTATGCTCACATTTCTTATGCTCAGGAAGAAAAGTACTGAAACCAATAGAGCTACAGCTATCATAACTGTAATAACATCAAGCTGGATATTGATATCCGCATAGCCTGGG
Organism: Methanobacteriota archaeon; assembly: GCA_018899795.1. The sequence continues at coordinate 1,220 of JAHIHJ010000047.1, read as the reverse complement.
CCGAAGAAAGCTTTTTTTGATGTATAGAGTATATCGAACCGCATAAGGTAGAACTTTATGGCTAAAAGGAAAGTGAATAAACCAGTCATCACAGCAAAATGTATTTTTGTGCCTTCCGGTATCCTGAGAACATTGATAACTTTTTCATAGCCTGGATATGCCTGCCTTTCAAGCTGGTTGAGAATACCCCCATTAATAAGATAGATAAGTGCGGCTCCTATACCGGATAGAATTATCACTGCGAATAAACCATTCAAGAGGAAATTGAAAAATGGGAGTGAAAAAACATAGAATGAGATGTCCTGTCCGAAAATTGGGTCATGGAGGTTAAAAGGGACCTGGTTCAGGTAGCGCAAAACAATATCCCATTTCAAACTTGCATAGAGACCAAAGAGCAGGCTGAATATCAGGATCGCCCCGGAATAAATGAGAAGGAATCCGAGACTGCGGGTATTCTTGAGCGCTAATCTGATGTTGATGTACATAAAAGCGAAGAACAAGGCAAAAGCTACTGCACCCAGCATGATCCTGGTTTTTATGACCGTGAAGAAAACGCCAAGATAACCGACCTCATCGAACCAGAAGTACTCAGTGAATAAATCCATAATCTTAGATGATAACAAGAACAGGATGAACACTAAATATATCAAAATAGGTTTTAACTTCATCTGATGTAATTAGATTCATACATTATTTAAGTCTTTTGAACTACAAAATGTTAATACGCAGTTTAATGTTTTGCCTGCATTTCATATACCCTGTTTTGTTATCAATACTGTACCATCAGCAAGACCGTAGAACATGTCTTCCCGAATTGCTTTTGTTACCGGGTCTTTAATTTTCTTTGTATATCTTCGGCAATGATAATTTCACCTTCAGTCCCTTCTGGAAATGCATATTTCAAAGAATTCGTGACCAGTTCATTGGCTATCAATCCGCATGGAATGGCTAGATCAATATCCATTTGAATATTTTCAATACTTATGGTCGGAGTAAACTTGGAAGCGCTCGCAGAGAACACGGACATAGTCCCTAACGAAGAAATATTTCACGGTGGTCCCGCTGGATGAAAACTCTCCTGACGCATTATTAAAATCGCCCATCGGCGAGGTTGTGTTTCCTGCGCAGGTTAAAAAAGAATGGTTCCTGGAACCTGTTGAGATCGGTGAATCCGTAGTTCTCAACAACGTACTGAGCCAGAGATATCCCAACCGGCTTGT
>JAHIHJ010000372.1 GCA_018899795.1 Methanobacteriota archaeon | reverse complement strand
GGATGAACCTTTGCAGAAAAGAGAAAAAATAGGTGGGTTGGGGAGTGGTGGTATCTTCCCTGCAAAGGTCAATCACTCAATTCAGCCTGATAATATAAAGACTTTTTGAGAACTCAATGACGTTCATCTAATGTTTGTTGTGCTCAAGCTCACGATTAAACTCAGATAAATCTGATTCCATATTCTTCGAAAGGTAATATAGATCAGTGTATCCATCGCTGTCTTTTGTGATTATTCCATTTTTCAATAGAACACCAAGATGATGCCTGATCGTTTTATAATCCAAATTCAGGGCTTTAGCCAGTTGATGCGCGTTATATGACCTGTCAATAAGATATTTCAAGATCGATGCACGGGTCTTTCCTCCGCGCGTGCCTTCGATAAGATAAGATAGGATCTTTTGCTGCTTGTTGGACTTGTTCAGTTCACGTCTAAGAATAAGATTTTCAGTAATATCCCTGGCTATGCCGTGAATTTCAATTATCCTGTCGCTATCTTTGATAGCCCTGGTTTTTATCTCAGCCCACCTGTGTTCACCGTTCTTGCACACGATCTCAAGTATATTGGTCTGGATCACATTTTCTCCAGAGAGGCGTTTTTTCCTGCGCTTCTGAACGATTTTTTCACTCTCTGGTGTGAGCCAATTAGAAATGTTTTTACCAATCACTTCTTCTTTTGCGCAGCCGAGTATTTTAAGTCCTGTCCGGTTCATTTTCAAAATATTGCCATCTATATCGATCACGTACATGGTATCCTGGGCGTTTTCAAAAAGATCCCTGTATTTTGCCTCGGATTCTCTCAGCTCTTTTTCCAGTCTCCTCTTTTCAGTAATGTCCCTGCCTATGCCATAAACCATGATATTATCGCCTTGCCGGACAACCCGCCTTCTGATCTCCATACAATGGTGCATTCCTTTCTTATCGATCACATCAAGGACAAATGCCTCCTTTCCCGGTTCTCCTCTGATGCGCTTATTCATATCATCCTGAGTGAGTTTAAGGCTCTCAGGCGTGATCCATTCAGAGATATGAGTGCCGATCAATTCTTCCTTGGTGCATCCAAGCATCTCAAGCGCTGTCTTATTAACATCGAGAAAGTAGCCTCTGGCATCATAACAGTAGATGGAATCGCTTGCGTTGTCGAACAGGTTCCTGAATCTTTCTTCGGATTCCTCCAGTTTCTTCTCCAATAAACTTATATCGGTTATTTCCGGGGCGTTATTTTTATGAGTCATTGTAAAACTACTTCACCTCCATTAGCCTCGCCGCCGCATATGCCGGGAATACTTTCGATATCTCAGTCCCATATCTCTCCGACAAAAGTAAAATATCAAATCCATGCACATCCTGCGCCTTTTTGATCAGAAATTCCCCCAGACCGCACGCTACGACCTTATTCAATCCGTGGCGCCTGGCAATATCATTGATCGCCCCTGCAATATCCGTTACCTGTCTTTCCATAACCTGCCGTGCTATCGAAACGATCTCTTCATCCGTGATCTCAGTCAGGTCTGCGCAAACCACACGCGTAAGCCTCCGCTTCGCATCGAGCTGTGTTTTTCCCGCGCCATCGGGCGTGTCACAGGTGTATTCTGACTGCGATATCATCCCGAGAACAAGATATGCATCCGCTGTTATCGCAAAAAGTTCCGATGATATGTGAGACCTGACTCCGCTCACTTCCACTGTATCAAGGAGCGCAGCAATATTGGTGCGCATCACGCCTGAATAGACAAGCTCGCTCCTTCGCAGGCGTTCAAAATCCGTAACTGCAGCAAGAGGTTTTCCTTTTTTTATCGGGATGATATCCGTGGTTGTCGAACCTGTATCCACGAAGATGCAGTCCCCGAAATCCTTTCCCACAATGAGTGCTGATGCCATCCAGTTGGCTGCCGCAATGCTGCGTCTTTTCTCTTTAGTGAAAACTCCGCTGCTGTCAAGGAACCAGGCATCATCGAAGGCATTATTGACAGCATCGATAATATATGACAGTCCTGTCTCCTTATCAGGAAAACAGTCCGCAAGCTCGCCTGTTATCACAACTCCAACCTTTTCGGGTCTCAAACGCTTTGAAATATCCCGCAGCGCTTCGGGAAGTTTTGAGTTTTTCCAGAGTGGGAGATAATGCAGCTCAACGAGCTTTCTATCTGAGGATGCTATCTTTGTATTCGCGCCTCCTATGTCGATGCCAAGGATCATAGGGCATAAGTTTATCGGGAGAGTTAAAAAGTGTTGCGGAAAAGGTTATTATATGAAAAACCATTTTATTAATAATGAGCATTGGTCTGGAAAACATTGAAAAAATAAATCCGGATTGGCAACCAGGCAAAAACCTTTTTATCCGGACTACAATTAACACATATGTTGCGACATATCCCCGGATTGATGGACAAAGGCAGTCCTGTAAGCCTGCGTTTTACCGGAGAAGATGGAGAAGTTTCTTCCCTTTTATACTGCGAGCTTATCCAGAAAGCCCGACACGGCGAGTCTTTTCTCGTAAGAATCCAGGGCTGCAAAGTGGGTGCATACGTACTTGGGGAAACCGGAACAAGTCCTGAGGATTACTATTTTGATTCAGGGCGATACATGAATAAACCTGCGGCAAAGCGCGCTGTTTCTTCTCTTCACAGGCTGGAAAATAGAAAAAGCTCAATGAAAATAGCTCCATACAGAGAGGAGGATTTCGATATCCTCATCCTTTTCCTGAAGCCAGAGCGCGCCATGAGGCTCGTTCAGGCATATACATGGGCGCGCGGTGACCCTGTCGAGATAAAGACCGGCGGCATTGCCTCGGTATGCAGCGACTGCACAGCATATCCCATGCAGGGGAAGCCGGGGATATCCCTGGGATGCAAGGGGTCGCGAAAGCACACAGGGTATGCGGATGAGGAAGTCGTTGTGGGGATACCTTTTGATATTGCAAATGAAATAGATGAGGTTCTCGACAATATCCCAGAAACCTTTGAATAAAGACACGTTATCACAAGAAATAATGTTACTCTGTTCTTTGACAGGATTTACAGAAAATAAATGAATGTAAAGTATATAAGTAACCTCTGTTAACTATATAGTTAATATATATAAACATATAAAGTTACCTTCACAATCATGCGCGGAAAAGTAAGAGATAGAATACTCAGAGTTCTTATAAATAATCCTGATGGGGATATGAGTAAATATGAAATTGCCAGGCAGACTTGCGCCACTTATCCATGGGTACGGAAATTTCTCTTGAACCTGGAGGAAATGAGGCTTGTAAAGGGTACCAGAGTACTTGATTACCCTGCCATTTTACGCTACTGGCAGTCAGTTAATATCAAGAGCAAATTCAGGGAGTATATGGTCAAAGAGCCACTGAAGCTTCTCAAAAAAAGTAAATTACCCTACGCATTGACCACATACCAGGCGGAAAACCTCATCCAAAATTATTTGTTTCCAAGCAGGATAGATGTCTATATTAAAGAAGACGACTGGAAACAGTGGCATGATATGATCTCAAAAAAAGGACTGGTAGGTAAGGGAAATATGAGGCTGTTACTTGCGGATGAGCATGTTTTTTATAAGTCATTTGAATGGAATGGTTTAAAAATAGTTTCTACGCCACAGTTGATCATTGACCTGATGATCGAGGGAGGCGTATGTGTTGAGGCTGCAGAACTGCTTATTAAGAAGGTTTTGAAAGATGTATGAACCTCATGAAATGGACATTTCTTATAAATATCTTAAAACAGTGGTTGGTAGACTTGATGAGCCGATCTGTTTGATAGGCGGATGGGCGGTTTACCATAATGTCAATAAGAATTTTAAGAAAACAACAGGTAGAGATTACATAGGATCAAGAGATATTGACCTTGGGTTTCATTTTGAGAAAGATTGGAGCGAGAAAGATATGCAAGAGTCCGCTTTTGCTAAATCTCTTCAAACTATCGAGGAAGATCTTGGCTTCATGCCTGTAGGATTCAGGTACTTAAAGGAGTTTCACATAGAAACCGAAAAAGAACTTAGTAAGGATGAATCCAAAATTTTATGATGTTTTTCATTTTAATCCGGTTGATGAACCACTGATTGAAATGGTTTTCAGAGATAAAACCAACAGGACGATAGAAAGATCATCCGGAAAAAATCTATGGCTTCCAAAACCCCATGTTTTGTTAGCGACAAAATTAAACTCGGTAATCGGTCGGGATAAGGAACATAAAAGATTAAAAGACATTGCTGATATTTTCGCTTTGCTCTGGTTTACCGATGTTGAAATTCTGGATATTAAATCGAACCTGCTTGAGTTTTATGATAGAGGAAATATCAAAAAGATCATT
>JAHIHJ010000371.1 GCA_018899795.1 Methanobacteriota archaeon | reverse complement strand
TTTTTAATACCTTCAAATATCGCTGAAATGTCCTTGCTTCCGTCTATTCTCCGCAGTAATGCTTTCTTGGTATAATAATTGATCAGGGGCTGTGTTTGTTTCTTATAAACGATCAACCTGTTCCTTATTGCTTCTGCTCTATCATCCTCACGCTGATATAACTTTCCTTTGCATGAATCGCAGAATCCTTCTTTTTCTGGCGGGTTGAAATCCACATGATAACTTGTGCCGCAGGCGCACATTCTTCTTCCAGACAGGCGCTTTATCAGTTCCTCGTCATCTACGTCTATATTCAGGACAACATCCATTTTTCTCCCGGATTCGGTCAATATCATCTGGAGGGCATCTACCTGCGGTATGGTGCGCGGATATCCGTCAAGCATGAATCCTCCTGAACAGTCAGACCTTGAGAGCCTCTCTTTTATGATGGTTATCAGCAGTTCATCAGGGACAAGTTCCCCTCTTGACATATACGATTTAGCCTTGACACCAAGAGGCGTGTTATTGCTAATGTTTTCACGTAGTATATCGCCAGTTGAGATATGAGGGAGGGAACAGTTCTCCGAGATTTTCTTAGCCTGTGTGCCTTTTCCTGCACCTGGTGGGCCGAGTAAAATAATATTCATTTTTAATCTTTCCCGTAATGGTATTGAGTATATTAAAGCTTATTCAAATGTTTCTGGTCCCGCATCGCACGAAAAAAAATGCAGTTGTTGGTTAATAAAGGCAAAAGCCGGAAGAATAGTATCGTTGACGGGATATAGGGGGAAACTATATGTCGGCTTTTGCCTGATTAAAAGAACGTCAATTGACGATATAAACTTTACGGAATTTGGTGATGAAATGCCATTTCATTAAGTTCATATAACATATGAGTAGATTTATTACGTCCCAGAGCGACGGGAAACAATAAAAATTATAATAACTGGAAGTGACTTCATGTTCCGAATAATCCCGGCAATAGACCTCAAGAACAGAAAATGTGTTTCTCTTATCCAGGGAATTCCGGGAACTGAACGTGTTTCTCTTGACAACCCCCAGGGCATCGCCGCGCGCTGGGTGAAAGAAGGCGCCGCTGTGCTGCATCTCATCGACCTTGACGGCGCAATAGAAGGAAAGCGTTTGAACCGCCCCATTATCGAATCCATAGTAAAAAAGTTTGACGTTGAGACCCAGGTTGGGGGCGGCATCAGGTCAAAGGAAGATGCAGCGGAGCTGCTTGATATGGGTGTGGACAGGGTGATCTTTGGCACTGCTGCGATAAACGATCCCAATCTTGTTGAAGAACTTGCAGGTGAATTCGGAAGCGAGCGGATCATTGTGGCTCTTGATTCAAAGGACGGAATGGTAACAACGCATGGCTGGGCAAAAAAGTCAGGATTCACAGCTGTCGAGCTTGGAAAGAAATTCGAAAAACTCGGCGCAGGAAGCATACTTTTTACGGACATAAACACAGAAGGACTGCTAAAAGGCGTGAATCCAAAGCCCACGAATGAGCTTGCACAGGCGCTTGGCATTCCTGTAATAGCTTCGGGCGGCATAACTACTCTTTCTGACATCGAAATTATAAAAGGAACAGGCGCTAAAGGCGTAGTTGTGGGCGCAGCGCTCTATGTCGGGAATTTCACATTAAGAGAGGCGCTTGAGATGGAAGAAAATCAGGATAAGAAAAACCAGTAACTCCATCATAAAACGCTACTAAAACAAAATAGGCGGCAAATTAAAAAATATATATTATGACCGCGATCACGATAGTTGCAGCATATATATAACGTAGATTTTTAGCCAGTTACCCTCAAACCTGGTCAGACTGAGCTATTTTTGCCAGTCTCTTCTCTCCGTCGATCGCGTGTATTATCTCAACCACCTTCTCAGGGACAAACTGCTCCCACTTGTCCCCTGCAAGCATCCGTTTTCGGATCTCTGTTCCCGAGTAGTTATTCCGCTTGAACAGGGGCGACTGCTTGACCTTGATCCCGGCTTCGCTTAGCAGTTCGATAACAAGGGGATTGTTGGTGTATGCGATCTCAAAAGGCGGCACCATGGACTTCACATGCGCTACCCATAATGAATTGCGCTGGATATCCTCTATGGGTATGACATAATGCTTTATCCCGATCTCTTCAAGCGCGCTTGAAACCATGAGCACGCGTTCTCCAGCGGTAAAGGGGTTCTCTATCTCATGGCTCTTCTGGGCGCTACCTATGCCTATTATTATCTCGTCAACATCCTTTGCGATCTTTTTCAAGACCTGATGATGTCCCAAGTGGTATGGCTGGAACCGCCCCAGATAGAGTCCACGGCGCATATTACTCTGTCTTTGGAACCTTGGGTTTTTCCTCAACTTCAACTTCAGGAGGGGGTATCTTCTCTAATCTCTCCCTGCCCCACGGTCTGATCGGGGTATCGCGGCTCCATATCTCTCTCAGGAAACCGCGCCAGTCCCATTTATTATTTTTATGCTTCATGCCTGTGAGCTTCTTGAGTATTTCCATGTTTATGGGCTTGTCCGAGTAGTCCATGTCTGTGACCTTGTTGAGGTATTTTTCTCCTCTTTCGGTCCTTATTAAAATGGTGCTCCATCCATCATCAGAACCCACGGAACCCACGGATATATCCGCAAAATACGATGTATAGTCCTGACAGTGATGACATGCTTTGCGTGCCATTGATGCCACGTCTTTTATGGGAACTTCTTTTGTTTCCTTTTTCGTTGTAACGATGAATTTCCCTTTATTGAAGTTCATCTTCACTGCGTCCCTGATATCCACTCCCATGACTTTCGGGATGACCTCAGAGAACATGATCTCATCAGAGAAGGATTCCATGCAGATAAGACCGATTATCAGTTCTATGCTGTTGAAATTTTCCCTGAATAGATGAGCGGCATGCACCTGGCAGGGCACTCCTACCAGAGCCACTTTTTTATATTTCTTAAGAACATTTTTTATGGGATCGATATAACCTCTCTCCTCATCACGCATATATCCGTCATGAGATATGAGAGGCGTCTCGGCAGAATCGATATGAGCGCGATGTATATCTCTCATGGTCGCTACGACGGGCTGATATGTGTATTTTGTTCCGGCTGCCTTATCAACATCTTCCGGACTTGTGAACACTGCGATTTTTGTTGACCACCTGTCGTTCTTTACAACACCTATGGCACAGTCTATCTCGCCCTGCTCAAGCAGCGACTTGAGGATTTGCGACACTGCAGCGCCGTCCTGTCCCTTGAGCGTCCTGCTTTTCCCGGCTTTCGATGACCTGATGTTGTTGAATTCATCTGTTGTGGGGAAGCCGTCAAGTATAGGGCATACGCGTTCGCATGCATAGCAGTTCACGCAGGGGTTAGTATCTGCTTTGAGGGGATTTATTCCCTGATAAGTGGATTCAGTTCTCAGTTCCATTTTCCTGTAGTTGTCCTTTTGTATTGTAACATCAACAGGTTCGCGCCGCACAATAGGCGCGTTCATAGGACATACGGCTTCGCATGTGCCGCATGAGCAGCAGTAGTTGTATTCAACCACGTCTGCTACTTTCGGAAGCCCCACGTTGGGGGCGTTCATGCTGCCCAGTCTTGTGAGCACATTCGTTTGATCCGATTTAAGGATACCCTTGGATATCTTGGGGCTTTCCGATTGCGTTATCACTTTATTTTCCTCCGATTATTTCTTTGCCTATCAGCTTGATGGCTGTCTCTTTATCTGGACCTATCGGTGAGCCTGCAACGATCTGTGTGACACCTATCTTCTGCAGTGCCACCACTTTTGCCTTGCAGTCAGCCGGTGTTCCGCATATTGAGAACGCATTTATCATAGCGTCCGTGACTAGAGTGTTCAATCCAGGGAAGTCGCCTTTTGCTATGGCTTCGCCAATGTTCTTCTTTGCGCTCACATCGATGCCGTGCCTTTCCAGCACTGTATCAGGTGACCCTGCAACTATGAACGCCACCACAACTTTGGCTGCGCCCTTGGCTTTCTCTGCATCCTTGTGGATGGAGAAGCATGCATAAGCGCCAACGTCAATGCTCTTCGGGTCTCTGCCCACGGCTTTTGCACCTAATGCGATTTGTTTTATTGCAAATTCGAAGTCCTTGGGATGAGATGCGTTGATGAGCACGCCGTCAGCTATCTTGCCAGCGAGTTCGAGCATCTTTGGACCCTGAGCACCCATATAGATGGGAATATTCCCTGTCTTGAACGCCAGCTTTGCTCCGCCGATCTTTACACGCTTTCCATCCTGTGAAACTTTCTTGCCGCTAAGGAAACCCCTCAGGGCAGTGATGCTTTCGTTGATGGTGGTCATGGGCTCTGTCCATTCGATGCCCATTGCGTCGAATGTGGCTTTATCGCCAGGACCGATACCAAGAATAGCGCGTCCGCCAGATATCTCATTAATAGCGCCGATACTCTGGGCTGTGATCGCAACGTTCCTTGTATAAGGATTCGTCACTCCTGTCCCGAGTTTTATCCTGTTTGTGCTCATTGCCAGTACTGCGAGCGTGGTGTACACGTCCCTGTTGTTATAGTGGTCTGTTATCCATACATTATCGAACCCGTTTTCTTCAGCGAGCTTTGTATAATGAGCAAGCTTCAGAACCGGGTCGGCTGGTACAAATTCGATACCGAACATATTATATCCTCCAATTTAAAAGACAAAGGTTCTTTCATATTTAAAAGCATATTGGTTTTGTTCTGCGTTTGTCATAAGTTCTGCGATTCATCAATACTGACTCGCCATCATCAATGACAATTTTATCTGCTCGTTCGCATCTACACTCACAATACCTTCATGCCCTGGATACATGATGTTCACATCAAGGGTAGTGAGCTTTTTTATG
>JAHIHJ010000046.1 GCA_018899795.1 Methanobacteriota archaeon | reverse complement strand
CCTTTTTTATAACAGGCTGTTTAATCATGATATCTATATTTCAAGTACATCCTATTTAAAACCGTCGTTAGTACACATTAAGTCGTAATCCGCATCTCCTTCACCGCGCCTCCCGACCGCGGCGCTTGTGGAGCAGGCGAAGGCGCTGTACTCTGCTGAGGCGCCGGACAATGTAAAAATGTTGCTGGATTTTGCCTCTCCTTCACACCAAGGATATTTATGCATCAGAGCATATAATACAGTTTGGAATACGAATATATCCAAAGGCAAAAGTGGAACTTCTGAACATGAGCAAAGATATCAGATATAAAGACTGGAAGACCTTTTCAAACTGGGAAAGGACATATAAGAAAAAGTTCCTTAAATCTCTCAGCATACATTCCGCCTATGCAATTTTTTCAGAACTCTGGGATATGCAAACAAGATCATCAGAAAAAGATATTGAAAAATTCAGGAAAAGAAAAATAGAAGAGCTTATAGTGATTCGGAAAGCCTTCGATTTGATCCAGAAAAGGTTGCATGCATGAATAAGTTGGATGGCGCGCTGAAAGATATACAGGATTTTCTAAAATCAGAGGACATACCATATATGATCATCGGCGGGATCGGGAATCTTATGTGGGGTGAACCCCGAATGACGATAGATATCGATGTTACTATACACATCTCTGATATAGATGAAAATGATTTTATCAAAAAAGTTGGCTCAAGATTCAAAATACTGATAGAAAAGCCGCTGGACTTTGTAAAAAAGACCAGAGTGCTACCCATTGAGATAACAGAAGGAGTAAAAGGGGATATTATTTTTGCAGGGCTCGATTATGAAAAAAAGGCAATTGAACAGTCTGTTGAGGTTGAAATATCAAAAAATAACATTGTCAGAGTATGCACAGCCGAAGATCTGATCATTCATAAAGCAATCTCTGAACGTGAAAAAGATTGGCAGGACATAGAAGGAATTCTTTTAAGGAGAGGCGATCTGCTTGATAAGAAATATATCCTTAGCTGGCTTTCGCAATTTGCTTCTGCACTTGATAAGCCCGGCATCAAGAAGCGCTTTGAAGGGTTGTGGAAAGACATAGTCAAAGTGGAAAGCTCCAAAAATAAAAACATGCATTATTGGAAAGAAGACGACGAGAGGGGGACTTGAACCCCCGAGCTCCTTGCGGAACACAGGGTTAGCAACCCTGCGCCATACCGGGCTTGGCTATCTCGTCAGAAAGATATATCCAAAAATAGCTTTTGGGACGCTTTCTTATCTCCTGTTTGCTATATAACACTTTTTACTTACGTGTGAATAAGTAGCGAGCACGCCTTCGGTCGTAGCTCCTTCCGCTGTCCAGTGGTCCGCAGACTCGCCTCCGCCCCGCAACCCCATGAGCGATAGTTGTTCACGGCTGGTTTGCTCCCTTCCGGGCCTGGACCTTTGTCCGCGATTAAGATACATCAACCTTCCTTCAGGAAAACCGATGTACCAGCGCCAGCCCCATAGGACGGGGTTTCACAGTAGAACCTGCGTGTTGGGCAACAGTCAAAACTTCTTCCTCAGGCTTCGCCCCCCGCTGTCGACGGTTTCGGGTTACAGGAAACGCCGAGTTACCCGGGCTAGCCCGCCAGCGCTAAATTTGTCCTTGCATGCAATAAAGTTATCCCAACATGAGCCAATATGATACCATGGAAGAACTGATAGGTTTTGTAGCAAGCAATCAAAAATCAGGCAAGGTCCTTGCAGTGCTGGATTCAAAGGGAGCAATGGACAGCGCTACAATAGCGAAAACAACACGCATAGTCGGTGTGGATAAGATCCTGGAAGAGCTGGTCAGTAAGAAGCTCATAGGGCGCTCGGGTGAAAAATATACGCTCACAGACCTGGGAACGCAGGTATCCCGTAAACTAAGGGGCGTCAGGTAACTTTATTGAGATAATTTTTATTTTCCTTTCTCTAATCTCCTCACCGCAAAATCAGCAGCCTTGTTCAGGACATCATAATTCTCTGCCACCTCAATCAATATCTATTATGGTAATTATAACTTATTGACATGACCATTACTCTGACAGATCGCACAGCATGGGTCGGTTTTACTCAGAAAGCCGCAGCAGAATGCCAGACCGTCTTGCGCCGATTATCGCCCTGTCAAGAGCAAAAATCCCCGCGACAAAATAAAATACCGCAAGTCCGAAACCGAGAATCAGGTTCGCCTCACCAGAGCCGTAGAACGAGCGCATGTATTCAAGGAAATACGTTAGCGGTATAGCTCGCGCCACCATCTGCAAGGCTTCCGGCAGCACCGACACCGGATAGTAAATGCCGCACACGAACATCATAATTCCCGTGATCGTCCATGCTGCAACCTCTGCGCGCTGCCCGAACGTCAGGATGGATATACAAACAAGTATGCCGATAGACGCCGAGGTCAGGAAAAGCCCCCCCAGAAAGACTATCACAGGTATAACACCCGCAGCAAGAAAATTAAAACCGAAAGCATAGAAACTAATCACCACAAGGATTCCAAAAACCAGAGTTGAGCGCAGAATACCAAATAGCAGTGACCCAACTACCAGATGTCTGCCCCTGACCGGTGCAATGAACGTATGTTTGACGCTTTTGCTCCACATATCGAACAGCATTACGTAGGCTATATCTATCTGGCATACCTGGACTATGCTGAATGCGACCGCTCCAATAAGTATGAACGATACCTTATCCTGTTCCATAGATAAGAAACCCGTCATCAGTCCTATCGACATAAGACTTATAAAAGGCCAGAATATCACCTCAAAGACCGTAAAAAAATTTCTTTTTGCTATTATCCAGTTTTTGTAAAATGATGCTGCATACATGTCGAACAATCGCCTTCACCTCCCTTTGTTTTTACGGTGAGCCAGTTTGGGCAGGACGATGTTAAACGTACTGCCGCCGCCTGTGCTCTCTGCCCATATTGAACCATAGTGGTTATCTATTATGCTCTTGCATATCGAAAGTCCAAGACCCGCGCCTCCGTATCTCCTGTTCGACGAACCATTTATCTGGTAGAATTTCTCAAATATGCGCGTAAGTTTGTCCTCCGGGATGCCGATCCCCGTATCTGTTATGCTGATCTTAATATCCTTTGCATCCTCGACTGCCTTTATTGTCACGGTTCCTTTTGAAGGTGTGAATTTTATGGCATTGTTGAGAAGATTGGTCATTACATGTGAGAGGCGTTCCTCATCTCCCCATATAGCAGGAAGCTTTTTTATATTCCGTATGATAGAGATGTCCTTTTCTTTTGCCTGCTGATCGATATCATTTATCGATCTTGCAATAATATCATTCAATGAAACAAGTCCGAAGTGCAGTCCGAATTCGTTCTTTTCAAGGTGGGCAATGTCAATTAATTCTTTTATGAGCCCTATCAACTTCTCGGTATTCCTGTAAATGATGTCCATTTTCCTCTTTTGCCCATCATTCATATCCCCGGACATTTCCTCCCTGAGCAATTCAGTGAATCCCTTGATTGACGTTAGCGGCGTTAACAGTTCGTGGGTTATTTTTGAGACAAATTCTGTTTTTATCCTGTCGGCTTCGATGAGTTCTTCGCATGACCTTGCCAGTTTTTCATTGTAATCCTTTAGCTGCATCTCCAATCGCTTTTTCTCAGTTACATCCCTGCCTAAACCATGTATCGCGGTTATCCTGTCCCCGTCTTTGACAAGCCGCCTTCGTATCTCCATGAATTTGTGCTCACCATTCCTGCTTATTACTTCGAGCACCATCTGCTGGTCGACAGGTCCGCCATCGAGTCCCTTATCCAGGCTTTCCCTGGCGATCTTCAGGCTCTCAGGCGTTATCCATTCTGACATATGGGTGCCGATTATTTCCTCCTTCGTGCAACCAAGCAGCCTGAGCGAAGCGTTGTTAACTTCTATGAAATAGCCCTTTGCATCGTGGATATAGAGGCAGTCGTTCGCGTCCTCAAATATGTTCCGGTATTTTGCCTCTGATCCCCTGAGTTCCTTGATCTGGTTCTTCGATCCAGCGCTTGTTTGTGCGTTATGTATCACGATCGCAGCATGTGACGCAGCGTCTTTCACGAAATTGATCTCATCATCTGTGAACTGGCGCGGTTTCGCCCAGTGAACGCTCATCATACCTGCGGTAGCGGTGCCTTTTTTCAATGGCGCGAAGATCTGTGATGAAAAACCCAGTTCTTTTGAAAGGTCATGCCATGGTCTTAATCCCGGTTCTTCGAAAATGTTGGGTACAGGACAGCATTTTCCAGTCTTTATAGCCGTTCCCTGCGGACCCGACGCAAGTTTCACCCCGGCTTTCCTGGCAGCTTCATAAAACCTTTCAATATGATCGTGTCCCAACCCATGTGATACTGCTGTCTTCAGTTCACCGTTTGTTTCATCCACCAGCATCATGGTCCCTGAATGCGCATTCATGGCAAAACATGTGATCTCCATGATACTGTGCAGTATCCTGTCTAACTCAAGAGTGATGTCTATCGAAGCAATTGCCAGCAGTGTATTCAGTTTTGATGCTTCATTTTTATCCATGATATGAGTTCCATGTTTTGCCGATAGTATGCCTGATGTTATCAATATTAAATTTTTCGATATATTCTTAAAGACAGACGTTATGTTATCCACAATGATCCCCGATCATGAAGATATTGCAGACTATATTTTAAAAAACTACAGGAATAAGGTTGTTGAAGTGGGGGTGGGGAGTCTGCCTCAGGTCGCACTTGCATTAAAGGACAGGTTAGACGTGGTCGTTACTGACATAAACGAGCAGGAATATGCAGGCGTCAGGTTTTGCAGGGATGACATATTCGCTCCTGATATCGGAATTTACAGGAACGCAACCCTAATATATTCAATCAGACCCCCGATAGATATGCAGGAAGCAATAGCAAAGATAGCAAAAAACGTGGGCTCTGACATGCTGATCCGTCCTTTTGGTAATGAAAAAGCCGATCTTGACAGGATCTGCAGATCATGCAGCCTTGTTAATTACAGGAAAGCAAGGTTTTATATATACAGGTTTTAATTATAGTCGTTTAAGTCAAAAAGTTGTTTTATCTCAACTTATTATATGTTACACTAGTTATAGTTATATATACTAAAATTTAAATAGTATTATCAGTACACTAAGGAAAGATTATGAGTGATTATACGCTTGGAATAAAGGAACTGGATATAGCTATCGGGGGGATAAAAAAGGGCTCGAATATTATGCTTATCGGTCCGCCTATGTGTGGAAAAGAGACTGTCCTTTATTCAATAATGTATTACGGCGCTACAAAAAATGAAAACGCAGTAATAACGGTAACGACCCGCGAATCTGCGACCCATATCCTTGAATGGTTCAAGGAACAAAAATTAACCCTCCCACTATCCAGGATCGGTATAGTTGATTGTGTCACAAAAACACTTGGCGGGACATCAGTCGAGAATGAAAATATTAAAATTGCAAGCAGCCCGGTCGACCTGACCGGAATTGGTGTAAAGATCAGCCAGTTCTTTGAAGAATATTTCATGAAAAAGAATATCAGGAAAACCCAGCTTCATATCAATTCATTATCTACGATCCTGATGTATTCGAATATACAGACGGTCTTCAGGTTCCTGCATGTTTTTACAGGACGCATCAAAGCTGCCGGTTCCCTTGGCATATATATGATCGAGAGCGGTATGCACGATGAGCAGGCGATTTCGATATTAAAACAACTTTTCGACGGCATGATAGAGATAAAATCTGAAAATGATAAGAACTTTATAAGGATGGTCGGGCTTTCCCCGAAACCTACTCCCTGGTTCGAATATGAAATTGAAGGAGCTAACGTAAAGATAGTCGGGAGAAAATAGTATGATCGAGACCGGTATCCCCAAACTGGATGAATTCCTTGGCGGGGGAATACCCAAGGGCAGGAGCATTGTCTATTATATCCAGCCTGGTGTAGAGGGTGAGATCTTCGGATTGCAGACAATTTACAATTCTCTCAAAAAGGGAAAGACAGGTGTCTTCGTAGTTTCAAGCACCATCCCTGATATCATAAAGGGTCAGTTCAGGGAGTTTGGCTGGGATATCAACCAGTTCAATGATAAGTTCTTTTTTGTTGATGCTTATAATACATTGATTGGCGCTCCTTCAAATGAAAGATTCGTGGTCTCAAACCCCGATAATATCGAAGCGTTCAGTAAAACGATAATTAGCGCAATGAAAGAATTGCCTTCCAGCACTATAGTTTTCGGTTCCCTGTCAACTATCATAGACCTGTGCGGTGAAAAGGAAACTATCGAAGCGGTCAGGGAATGGAATAAAATGGCAAAGATCTATGACCATGTCATGGTCTACAATTTCACAGCATGGCCGTATTCAGAGGAAACATTGAAAGCTATCAAAGAGGACATCTTCAATGCCGTTATTTCCGTAGGCGGGATCGCTGAGAGGGTCATATTCGGGCAGTATTTCGGGATATTCAAGGCTGACTGGACAAAAGAAATTAAAAAATCCATGCTGTTTCGGATACTGCGCCCGGGCGGAATAAAACTGTATATACCAAAGATACTTGTCACCGGTCCATTCGATTCCGGAAAATCCACATTTGTGCATGCGCTCTCCACAAGAGCGATATCGGTTGACAGGCTGGGCACGACCATAGCTCTTGACCACGGGCATATTGATTACAAAGGTTTCAGCGCTGACATCTTCGGCACGCCAGGTCAGGAACGGTTCGACCCGATCATAAAACTGCTAAGCGGTGAGTCCATGGGCGTTTTTCTTATCGTAGATTCCACGAACCCGACTGATTTTATCCGCGCAAAGCAGATGCTTGAGATCACCAAATCTTATGGGCTGCCGTATGTCATAATAGCCAATAAACAGGATTTAGCTGGCGCTCTTGCCCCGGAAGATATCAGAACGCAGTTCAATCTTCCCCTGGACGTTCCTATTGTTCAAGTAGTGGCAAAAGATAAAAAAGGTGTTTTTGAAGCATTCGAAGTATTGATCGAAAAGATCACTGGAGGGCTCTGATGACTGATACTATTGAACTGATGGATAAATTGATCGCTGACCTGAAGAAATCCGGAGGAGTGGAATCATGCGCTGCGGTAAGCCGGGATGGGCTCCTCATCAGATCAAGCATGCAGAAGGAACAATTTGCGCAGTCATTCGCTGCAATGTCGGCGACCATGCTCGGCGCGGCAGAGACCGCCTCGACTGAACTCGGAAAAGGTGTGCCTAACAGGGTTATTGTGGAATCCACACAGGGGAGATTGATAGCCGTTGGAGCTGGACCTAAGGCGCTCCTGGTGGTTATCGTGAGTCCAGAGGCTGGTCTGGGATTGATCCTTCTGGAACTTGATAAAGCTGCAAAAAAACTAAAAGAGTTGCTTGAATGATGAACAGACAGGAACACAGAAAAAGCGCCACGGCGCTTGAACCCGCCCTCCAGATAGGCAAATCTGGCATTGAAGCGGTCGTTGAAGAGCTAAGAAAGCAGTTGAAGAGTAAGAAACTCATTAAAGTGAAGTTCCTGAAAACCGCCATTCACGAAGGGGATAAGCATGAAATGGCAGAAAAACTGGCGGAAATGACGGGGTCAGATCTTATCGAGGTCAGGGGTAATACCGCGGTATTTCGCCGAAAAGGGTAAATACTATCCGATAACTAAATAAGTCCCCTGAATTAATTCAGGGCATTACTTACATTACATCTAAAAAATCCCCGTATTTAAAATACAGGGTCTATGGAGGATTAAAATTGACAACAGCATATGACGTGCCTGCAGAAATGTTCATAAATAACGTGGCACAGAAATTAAAGAATGAAAAGAAAGTCGCCCCCCCGGAATGGGCGCGCTTTGCCAAAACAGGCGCACATAAGGAACTATCGCCCGATAATGCAGACTGGTGGTTCGTGAGATGCGCATCGATCTTAAGACGCGTGTATATCGACGGTCCTGTCGGCATATCGAGACTGAGAAGTTTCTACGGCGGAAAGCACAGGAACGGAGTAAGACCTGCACATTTCTCAAAAGGAAGCGGTTCTGTGGCAAGAGAAGCCCTCCAACAGCTTGAGAAAGCAGGGTTTATCAAAGCCCAGAAAGTTGGACGGTCAGTATCGCAGCAGGGTCAGTCCTTCCTGGACAACGCAGCGAACGAAGTCAAGACCGAGCTGATAAAAACTAATCCAGCTATGGCAAAGTATTAGTTTTGGAAACGCCATATCTATATCCCGTATTTATAGCAAGAATCTCAAATAATCGTAAATCATTTATGAAAAATAAAAAACCGCAGATAAACGCAGATGAACGCAGATTAATAGCGACGTATCCGCGTTTATCTGCGTTCATCTGCGGTTAAAATATTACGGAAATTTAAGAATCGTGCTATAAGAGAAAGACTGTTACAGCGCAGAAAAGAGTTCATAGAGCACGATAGTGTTATATTCTGATTGGTGAGAT
>JAHIHJ010000370.1 GCA_018899795.1 Methanobacteriota archaeon | reverse complement strand
CATTCTCGATCACTATGGCTTTCTCAGGACACATAAAGGTGCATGTCCCGCAGCCATTGCAGTCCTCTGAATTAATAGCAGGCTTGAGTATCCCCATAACGCCAAGGTCATTCTCCTGAGGTTTTGCGCAGGCGTTGGGGCATCCTGTCACTGCGAACTTTATCTTAACTGGCATGTCCTCGCCAAAGAATTCCTTGTCAAGCATTCCTCCCATGCCGTATGTGTCTATTATACCGTAGTTGCATTCAAGGTTTCCGGGGCATGAGATGATGTTGCGCACGCGCGGTCCGCATGAGCCTGGCGGCGTGCCGTTCTCTTCAAGTTCTTTCGTGATGGCATCCAGATTATGGATGTTCACGTCTGGTATCTGCATCCCCTGGCGTGTAGTGATATGGATGTATCCTGTGCCGTATTTTTTGGCGATACGGGTTATGCCGGTAAGCTGCTCGCATGTCACATTGCCGCAGGGCATGCGAAGCCTGACAACGAAAAGGTCTTTCTGGCGTTGCTTCATGTAACCGGATTTTTTAAGGGTGGCGACGTCAAGTTTATTAAGGCTCATGGTGTTCCTCGATATTCGGGATGATATTTATATGATTATGGGTTGCTTAACTCATCGGGGTTTAAATATATGTGATGAAAGCGGCAATATTTGTTAGGAAATTATAGGCTGTTTTCAAAAATCCTCCAGGGAAAATAGTATAAAATCGTTCTGTTCTGCATACACTTGCGCCCTATTCATGAAACCGGATTTTGAAATAACTGAAAAATATTCTTTTCGTTCTTTAGAA
Source organism: Methanobacteriota archaeon (assembly GCA_018899795.1). The sequence continues at coordinate 2,194 of JAHIHJ010000370.1, read as the reverse complement.
TACCAGTCAACAAAGCTTGATTTCTCTTTAAGCCCCTTTAAAACATCAATATCGATTTTTCTATTCTGCCATTTGCACTCGCAAAAAAGGATATCTTTTGTATGTTCATTTAAGGCAACAATGTCTATCTCATAAGTGTTTTTTCCGGTTTCAGCTTTAAACCTTCCCCACTGCCTTCCGATTTTTCCAAAAGTAAAGGGAAGTTTGTTTGATCGGTTCATTTCTATTAAAAACTGCATCGAGACATCTTCAAATGTCTGCCCTGTGATCATATTCAAATCAGCTTTGATATTCTCAACGATCTGCGAGATATTTCCTATCTCTATATCTGAAAGATTTGGGTATATGTACTTGAACCAGAACCTGAAGAAATTGTCTTTTACCGCATATATGCATTTTTTTGATCTTTTGGGTTCAGTTACCGGAACCTCTTTTCTAACAAGCTCCATATCATTTATTAAAACATTCAAAAAATAATCTATAGAAGTTGTTTTTATACCAGAACTTGTCGCTATCTCAGATGATCTTGAGACCCCAATTGATATATGTTTTAATATGTTGAAATATGTATTGCTTTCCGATATCTCGGTTTTTATCAGGTTTTCGGGTTCATTGTAGAGAATGCTGTTTTTTGAGAGTATTCTCTGTATATTTTCAATAATGTCTCCATTTTCAGCTTCCTCAAGGTATTTTGGAGTTCCGCCGTAAATCGTATATATATTGATGAGTTTCTCAATCGATAGATGCGGGAACCAGTCTTTCAATGCAAAAAAACCCAAAGGCTGAAAATATAGTTGTCCTGTCCGCCTTCCATACAGGGTAGAAGCATGATCGAATATCTTATGCATCATGCCAATGGAAGAGCCAGAGACTATCAGGAACATTTTCGATCTTTTGGCGTATTTGTCTAATGATCTTTGCAGAAAAGAATAGATGCTCTTGTTGATATTCAATAATCTCTGGAATTCATCAAATACAACGATCATCCGCCTGTCATGTGATTCTACAAAGAGTTTTGTAAAAATATCGTCCCATGATGGTGCGCCTATGAAACTGATACCAAGACTTTCATGCAATTTTCTTGAAACTTCAAGCCTGGCATCCAGATCATTCAATTCAGGAACAAGAAAATAGCAGTAATCGTGTTTATTTTTCAGGAATTCTTCAATAAACCTTGTTTTCCCAAGCCTTCGCCTTCCTATTATGGAAATAAATCTGAAATCGTTTTATCATATTCATCGTTTAGATATTTGAGCTCGTCCTTCCGATCTATGAATTTTTGTTTTATTGTCATGACAATAATTGTAGCAACAATAATATTTATAATTTGCGGTTAACCGATGAAGAAGACGAGTTTCAATTATTAGAAATCTATAAGCAGATAATAAACAATACTCTATATCAAGGAAAAGGGTACTATTATGGAAAATCAGATCCTCTGGCTCAATAAAAAAGAAGTGGAATCGCTCCTTGACATGAAAGGCACGCTCAAGGTCGTTGAAGAGGCTTTCAGGCAGCACGGTCTTAAGAAAGTCCAGATGCCGCCCAAGCTGTACCTTTATTTCAAAAACCACAACGGCGACCTGCGGACAATGCCTGCGTACCTTGAAGAGCAGGATATTACAGGGGTGAAGATCGTGAACGTCCATCCCGATAATCCGCAAAAAGGGCTTCCAACCGTAATGGCTCTCGTCATCCTGAACTCAACAGAAACCGGCGCGCCCATTGCAATAATGGACGGCACGCATCTCACAGATATGAGGACGGGCGCGGCTGGCGGGGTCGCAGTGAAATATCTTGCGAGGAAGAATTCGAAAGTTGTGGGCTTTGTGGGCACGGGGAACCAGGCAAAGTCACAGCTTCTGGCGATAAACGAGGTTATAGACATCGAGGAAGTAAAAGTCACCAGCATCTCTGAGAAAATTAACCTCGCATTTAAAGAGGAGATGGAGAAAAGGATCGGCTGTGAGATATCCATCAAAAAGAGCATCAGGGAAGTCTGCGACTGCGATATCATTGTAACCACAACGCCTTCAAGGGAGCCTGTGGTGATGAACGAGTGGATCTCTGAGGGCACTCATATCAATGCCATAGGCGCGGATGCAGTGGGCAAGGAAGAGCTTGACCCTGCGATATTGAAGCGGGCAAAGGTAGTTGTGGATGACATCCCGCAGGCTTCTCATTCGGGCGAGGT
>JAHIHJ010000369.1 GCA_018899795.1 Methanobacteriota archaeon | reverse complement strand
TTGCCCTTCGGGTAAACTTCAGATACCCGCCAGCCGTTATCCAAAATTGGCAAACACCAGAGGTCAACGTTGAATCCTACGGCATTGATTTGTATACTGCGCCTGGATTGAAAAACTGAAATCAGCGAACCGATGGAAATATCGAAACCATGAGCATCCGCCAGATGCCCCGCACCTTCCAGTGCGGGGTCGTTGACTGCGGACGATAGGTGGCATGTGCATCATAAAACATCTTGAACCCCGTATAACAATCGTGGCGTTAAAATATGGGCACGTTATCACAATTTTTCCGGGAAATAATAGCAAAATATATTATGTCAAAAAAGAAATGAAGTCATAGAAAAGGAAGATTTTGGTAACACAGGGAGAACAATAAGTTAGATAAAATATTAAGGAGTTAATTAATGATAATAAAACCTTTGAAATATAGACTTGCTATAGTACATAAATTATTGTTTCATCCTTTTGTTCATCCAGATTTCCCGGACTCATTGAAAAAAAGAAATTACTCTATGCAACCATTACCAGAGATACCTCCAGGACCGAGGGCTTACGTAAGCGGTCATTTAGCTATGAAAGATGGATGCTTGATAGAAACGAACAATGAAAAAAAACTATTAGCGGTAGAAGGTATTAATGAAAAATTCGTACAAATAATGAAGGATTTGATTTCAATATCGCAAGATGATTTCAATATAAATTTCGAATCTGATTTGGATTTCATGGAATTTACGGGGAATTTCATTGTGATTACAGACAAAAGTCCTATAGATGCCTTCAGCAAATTCAGACCGGATATTTTTGATAAATTCTCTAAAGTGCTTGGAAGTGAATCAACACTATTTGGAATCCATCTTGTGCCAAATAATTTATTACCTTCTTCTAGAAATTGGTTTGATATTCAGATACAACCAAGGCTTACAAAATCAGACAAAGAGTATTATGTGTCAACAGTTTATAGGTCTGAAGATATGGGAAAAGTAATGGAGTTCAGTGAAAATATAGGCAAGAAAGTGACCTCTATTATTACCCTTATTGAGGAGGATTAAGAATGGAAGCAAAGAATGATTATATCTTAGTAGGGAACACCTCTGGATCGGGAAGTGCAGTTACAGTTGAAACCGTTGAAAGAAAAACAACTTATAATTTATCCCCTCAACCTGATTTATGTAGAATAACCGAAGAACTCTCTACGTTTGGCATGAAAATCGATGCATTAAATAGGAATATGGAACATCTTATACGATTAATGAATCCGCCTGTTCAGCAACTCTTCGTAGAACCTATTTCTTTTGATCAGGCAAAAGAGATTGTATCTGCGTATATGAGGGACAATCGTACTGCGTCTATTAGTGAACTTTCAGAGAACCTGCAAATTGATTTACAGACGCTTTGCGAAGTGATAGAAAAACTCAAAGATGAAGGGCATTTAAAGGAAAGAGAATGACGGTACTTTACAAAGTTGGCGACGCAGTACAAGGTAAAAAGATAATCTGCGAGTTTGAGAGATTCCATGGCCCTAATAGAATTTCAACGAAAGGTAGACACAATGCACAACGCATTAAGGCAGAGGGGAATCCAGCATTGGCGGTTATAGATAAGCAATTAGATTGGATTGACTAATTGAAATAGCCTCTCCTCAGCGTATTGACTCCGTGCCCCTTTTAGTTCTTAGTTTTTATAACAACGAATGACCTTTAACTACCCCCATGCACCCATGCGTGGATGCCCTCCGAATTCGATTCGGGGGTCGTTGACTCAAATAATGCTAAGCCCATACCTATATTCGATATTGCACGTCCCTTCGCTCGACACCATGCACGCGCCCACCGGGTTCTCAGGTGTGCACAGCTTGCCGAAAAGTTCGCAATCCTGTGGATTTGATATTCCTTTCAAGATGCTCCCGCACATTGGACAGTCGGTCCCGCAAGCATCTCCCTCCGGGGTGAGGTCAAACCTTTTTTCTGTGTCAAACTCAGAGAATTCAGGTCTCAGCTTCAGGCTTGCCCCCGGTATCACGGGAAGTCCGCGCCACTCCTTACTGCACGGTTCAAAGACCTCATTCATCACTCTCAGTGCTTGCATGTTACCTTCAGGTTTTACAGCCCTCCAGTATTCATTCTCCACCTTTGCAGTATTGTTCCTGATCTGCTTCAGTATCATTAATATCGCCATCAGAACATCAAGTGGCTCAAATCCCGCGATGACCTGCGGAGTGTGAAACTCCTCGCATATCTTCTCATATGGAGAAATGCCGATGATCGCAGACACATGTCCCGGGTCTATGAACCCGTCTATATCATAACCGCCTTTTAAAAGAAGCTCCATGGCTGGCGGGACAAGCCTGTGCGAACACAGCACGCTGAAATTCTCGGGAGCTGTTTTGATAATATGCGCTGTCATCGGGGCAGTGGTCTCAAACCCTATACCCAGGAACACCACCTGTTTATCCGGATTCCTCATTGCGATTTCACGAGCCTCAAAAGGGCTGTAGACCACACGTACATCCCCGCCCTGAGCTTTTTCTTTCGCAAGCGAGGAGGTGGTTCCAGGGACGCGCAACATGTCGCCGTATGTGGTTATTATTGCTCCCTGGCGGGAGATCTGAATTGCGCTGTTTATCTCTGATGCAGGCGTGATGCATACAGGACATCCTGGACCTGGCACTACCTTTACATTCTCAGGAAGGAGCGCACGCAGCCCGTTCTTTGTTATGGTCTGTTCATGAGTCCCGCACACATGCATTATTTTTACATCCTGGGAAAAGCTTCTTATTTTCTGGATTATCCGCATTGCGGTGGTCTTATCATTGAATATATCGTACCTCATTCAGCCGCCCTCATCATCTCGTCCCAGAGCTTCAATGTCTCAAGCGCTTCCTCCTCTTCCAGCTTCGAGATGGCATAACCAACATGGACGAGAACATAATCTCCCACATTCACATCGCTCAACATACTGATGCTGGCTTTTCTTATGACTCCTCCGTAATCCAGCACAGCTTCATCTCCATTTATCTGCGTAACTCTGGCAGGCACTGCAAGGCACATATTGTTTTTAACTATCGGCAAAGTATAAATAACAGATGGCATCATTATTATCATTATAAATTAGAAAAACGGGACAAAGGTGACTGAATGATTAATCGGAGAAATTTTCTAAAATTAGCCGGTGCAGTGGGTGCCGCGATGTTCCTGAACCTACATGGTTCGAGCATCGTCCGCGCGATTGAACAGGCTGGAGAGAAGGGTGTAAAACTTATATGGCTTCAGGGTCAAAGCGATACAGGATGCACAGTTTCGTTGCTGCAGGGCACGCATCCTGACATTTATGATGCCATAATGAAGCTTAATGTGGACATCAGGTTCCATCCCACTATCATGGCAGCCCAGGGCAAGGAAGCCATGGCAGCGCTTGAAATTGAGCCCGATGTGCTGGTGCTTGAAGGCTCAATACCTGACGCTAAATTTGCCACTGTGGGAGAAAGACCAATAAAAGACCTTTTCAGGGAACTTGCTGCAAAGACAAAGGTCGCTGTGGTCGCTGTTGGAGCATGCGCCACTTACGGCGGTATCCCTGCCGCGGATGGCAATGTTACAAATTCAGCTGGCGCCCAGTTCCATAAAAGCAAAAAAGGCGGGGCACTTGGCGCGGATTTCAAATCAAAAGCAGGTCTTCCTGTAGTGAACCTGCCCGGATGTCCGGCACACCCTGACCACATTCTCCTTACGCTCTCAGCAGTTATCCTTGGAGCAATACCAGAACTTGATTCAATGGGCAGACCGAAACTGTTCTTTAATGATCACATTCACAACCAGTGCGCCAGGAGAGGATACTATGACAGGGGACAGCTTGCATCAAGCTTCCACGAGACCGATTTTTCATACGAAAAATGCCTCTACAACCTGGGATGCCGCGGGCCTGTCACCTATTCCGACTGTGCATTCAGGAAATGGAACGGCGGGATCAATGTCTGCATGAACGGAGGGGCGCCGTGTATCGGATGCTTCAATGAAGGCTTCCCGGATGAGATGTCACCTCTGTTCGAGAGCATAGAAAATGTACCCACATTACTTGGAATAGATATGGGCACAATAGGAAAGGTGGCAGTTGTAGCGACTGCCGCAGGTATAGCGACGCACGCCGTAAGGCGAGGGTTAACTAAAAAACCCGGTCAGAAGGAGGAGGATAAATAATGGCGACCGAAATAACTATCGACCCCATAACGCGAATCGAAGGGCATCTTAGCGTTACGGTTAAAGTGGATGGCGGAAAGGTCATAGACGCGCAGTTGAGCGGCACGATGTTCCGCGGTTTTGAGACCATACTGGTAGGACGCGATCCGCGCGATGCTCCTGTGCTCACGCAGAGGATATGCGGGGTATGCCACCAGAGCCACAGGATAGCCGGAGTGCGCGCTCTTGAGGATGCTGCCAAGACAAATGTAACTGAAGGCGCCAGGAAGATGAGGAACCTTATCGAGGCTGTAACAACGCTGTACTCTCACGCTTTATGGTTCTATGCACTGGGTGGTCCTGATTATAGCGATGCTGTCACTAAAAGCGGGCTCAAACGCCTTGACCCGATCACAGGTCGCGGATATATGGAAGCCGTGGCCAATCAGAGGAAACTTCACGAGGTACTATCTATACTTGGAGCAAAGGTACCTCACCAGATGACATATATCCACGGCGGATTGACGCACGAACCCTCGGTGGAAAAGATAATGCAGATGAAAACAAGGCTGCTTGAGGTATCTGACTGGGTGGGTAATACAGCAGATCTTCCTGCCGTGCTTGAGGACAAACTTGCAGGAAAGCCAAATGATTATTCAAAGGGATATGTATTGAACGATGTGGTGGACTGGGCTGTTTATGCCCTGTCTGAGAAAGCGGAAACCTGGGGCGTGGGTCACCAGAAGTACATATCTTACGGCGTTTATGATATGGCTGATGGAAGTTCATTTATGCCATCCGGTGTATGGGACGGCGCAAAAGTGATACCGATGGATGAGAAAAAGATCACAGAGTACGTTAAATACTCATGGTACACTGACGATTCGGGCGGAGTAACGCGAGATTCCCCTGTGCCCAGGATAGCTCCAGATAAAGCAGGCGCTTACTCGTGGGCGAAAACGCCAAGATACGGTACAATGCCAGTTGAAGGCGGTCCTCTTGCCAGGATGGTAATAGCAGGACTTGACCCCTTTGACCTGCGCAAGAATCTCGGCGGAGGGGCGGAAAAAGCCTCCACATTCAACCGTACGATAGCCAGGATGCAGGAAGTGCTGGTGTTAAGGGACAAGATAGTGGAATGGCTTGGCGAGATCAAACCCGGTGAGAAGACATACACTGACTTTGAAGTCCCGAAGGACGCACTGGGTGTCGGCCTCTGGGAAGCGCCCCGCGGACCTGTGGGTCACTGGACCGATATCAAGAATAAGAAGATAAACAGGTACCAGGTGATAGCAGGCACTACGTGGAATGCCACGCCAAAAGACGATTCCGGGGTACGCGGAGTCATGGAAGAGGCTCTCATCGGCGTGCCTGTGCCAGACACGACGAAGCCTGTAAATGTTGTAAGGGTCGTACGTTCATATGACCCGTGCCTTGCATGCACTGTCCACGTGTTAACTCCAGGTGGTAAGAAGTACAGTGTTCAGGTAACATAGGTGATAAAATGGAAAAAGTTGAGGTTGAAAAATTCCATTTAGGCGTGAGGGCGACGCACTGGCTGCACACGATCCTTATCATCGGGTTTATAGTCACAGGGTACGGGATATACTCAGGCTTTTATCTTTTCGGGGATCATGCAGAGAATCTCGCGCTGCACATGATTATGGCTTTCATAATCCTGATGAATTGTCTGGCTCATATCTATTTCATGACCGTTACAGGAGATCGGCGTGCCATCTGGATATCAATGAACGATATAAATAACATAATCGGGATAGCAAAGAATTTCCTGAAGTTGTCGAAAGATTATCCGGAATATGGGACTTATGATGTTAAGGAAAAAAGGTTCCATGGGAAATACCATCCCGTAGTCAAGATCAAATACTGGGGAGACCTGTGGTGCCTTGGCTTTGCAGCAATAAGCGGGTTCGCCCTGTACTATGTTTCGGTCTTTAATTATATCAACTCATACCTGAGCGTGATCGGTCTTGGCATCAACATGATATGGTTCAGATGGATACACTTCGTGGTGTTCATATATTTCTTCTGCGTTCTGCTGTTCCATGTCTACCTATCGATAATACCTGTGAACCGTGAAATCCTGAAGTCCATGATATATGGAAAAGAGGACGTGGAGGTACATAAGTAATCACATTGAGCAGGAAACTCGTTATAATTGGAGTGGGGAATCTGTTGATGGGAGATGACGGCATAGGCATCCATGTTGTTGAAGCTCTCATGAAGCAAAAATTACCCCGGAATGTAGCAGTATTTGATGGAGCCACCAGGGCTTTTGATGTGCTTGAGTACATGGACGGGGTAGATAAGGCGGTGATAGTGGATGCCTATAAGAAGGGTGGTGCGCCCGGCAGTATATACAGGTTTTCATTCGATCCTGCTGATGAAGTGCAGGATAACGCTCTTAACCTTAGCATGCATGATATCAACTTTCTTGACGCTCTAAAGGCGGGTAAGGGCATTTACAGGCTGCCCGCTGAGATCGTCATTATCGGGATCGAACCTGAGACGCTTGAATGCGGTCTTGGATTATCCGCTGAATTAACGATGGCGTTACCTGCCATATTCGAAGCGGTCAAATCTGAGATAATTTGATATTGATGCTTTTCTTCACAAAATCTATCCATTCATCGATCCCTTCGCCGGTTTTAAGGCTCATCTTCATGACATCTATACGCGGATTGATGATACGGGCATCCTTTACCATTTTATCAGCATCAGCATTTACAGCATCTGCAATATCGATCTTATTTACGATGATGAGGTCAGCCGTGCCAAAAATAAGAGGATGTTTCTCAACTATATCGTCCCCTTCGCTGACGCTTACTATAACGACCCGTTTATGCTCGCCAAGTTCATAATCTGTAGGGCAGATGAGATTTCCTACATTTTCTATGAACAGGATATCAAGAGTTTCAAGAGGAAGTTTCAAAAGCCCGTGCTCAACCAGATGCGCATCCAGGTGACACTCCTTTCCTGTATTCAACGCTGCCGTAGGGATACCCAGTTTTTCAAACCGTGAAGCATCAAGGCGTGCTACCACATCCCCGGCGATCGCACCTATCCTGAAGCTGTTTACTAAACGCTGAATAGTAGTTTCAACCAGTAAGGTCTTCCCTGAACCTATGGCGCCCATGATATTGAAAGCGGTAATTCCAAATTTGTCAAGGGTCTCGCGGTTTTTCTGGGCAAGCTTCCTGTTTGCTCCAAGAATATCATATCCTATGGAAATTTCTTCAAATGTGTGCATGGTAGTATTATCTGATTAAAATAGATTTGATTAGCCTTAATTCTTTTGTTTCAGGAAATAATACTTTCAATAAAAATCTAAGAGCTTTTTTATGATATTTTTATTTTCTTTACGCAGCACTCCCTTCCAGCGATGATATCGATATCGGCATCGCCGCATTCAGGGCATTTAATTATTGGCAGGAAAAAATGAAGTCGCTCAAAGAACTCGATATTACCGCTGTATGAACATTTTCTGCAGTTAATCCGGGGCTTGACGATCTTGATGTCATATTTCGCTCCTTCTGCAACGGTTCCCTTGGTGATAGTCTCGAAGATGAACTTCAACTGGTCGGGATTAAGAGCAGTGAGTTCTCCTACCTCGATGAATATCTCCTCAACCCTTTTTGCATCGTTTTTTTTCGCACAGTCGAGCACCGATTCAATAATGGCCCAAGCTATCGATATTTCGTGCATTGTTACTCAATCCATAATTTTTATTTGAGATACTTTTTGATGTGGTTAAAGAGAGCCCCGGGAGGGAATTGAACCCTCGACCTCGTCCTTACCAAGGACGCACTATACCGCTAAGCCACCGAGGCGCTTTTTTTTGATTTTTGCTGGAATATATTTTTAAGCGGGCCCGGAGGGATTTGAACCCTCGACATCCGGGTTAGAAGCCCGGCGCTCTATCCAGGCTAAGCCACGAGCCCAGCGCGAAACCTC
>JAHIHJ010000045.1 GCA_018899795.1 Methanobacteriota archaeon | reverse complement strand
CGCCGCGTATGCCTCCTATGGGATTTTTCGGAACACCCATCGAGTTCATGCACCGTGCCATCACAGCTGCTCCGCGCGCAAGCCCGTCGTCCACGAAAACCACATGTTCCCTTGGAAAATCAAAAAGCTCAAGTCTCTTTATAGCGTTTAATATGAGATATGGTTTGCAGCCCGTGATAGCTGCCCTGCCAGTTAGCCCGATGGACGTCTTTCCGGTAATAAGCTGGTTGTCTTTTGCAAGATTGACCATCCGTTCGACCATCATGGCAGAAACAAGATCGAGTGTAGCGAACATAGCCTTCAGGCCGTGTTTAGAATATATCTGTGCCCCGATATCGGTGAGTTCAGGCATAAGGCTTCCATTCTCGCCAACGTCACACCCGAGGAGCGCCACACCGATATCCTTTGCAGCAGCCGGATCGACAGGCACACTGCCGTACTTGTCCCTGTCCTCTGGCACAAGTTCTATAGCTATCCTTTCATGAATGGCTTTTGCGTATTTCTCGATAGTGCCCCCTTTTATCAGCCATATCAGGCGTTCCTTGTTGTCCCGGAAAAGATCAAGCGCTGCGCCGTACCTTCTATCCACAAGCCCTGTGCCTTTTATCACTGCATCTGGGATCGCGCCTGCATAGCCGCATACGTTGGCAACAGTCCTCGCGTATGGGATATCGCCGTTGGTGATACGCCCTTTCAGCGTGGTGCCAAAGTCCATGGAAAAAACCGGATTCCTGTAGTCCACGCCTGCCCATTTTGCGCCTTCCTTTATGCCTGCAGTGGAAAGCTCGCCCTCCATTTCGTTCGCAACTATTTCCACTCCCGTGGAGCCAAGAGGTGGAAGTACGCCGCCAACCGCGCCGTTAAATACGATCTTATCGATAAGAGTATGATCCCTGAACCTTGAGGGAACATTATCTATTGACATCGCAGGCACCATCTTTTTTGGCGGTATTCCGGCCATAAGACAGCCGTCTGCAAGCGCCTTTATGAATTCACCGACTTCATGCGGTGATGAGAATCCCGCTACTACGCCTGTTGATCTTACTGCAAAATCAAGGTCTGTCTTGATATCAAGATTCACAGCTTCATGCGCCTCAAGTAGTGTATCGCGTACCAGTTCAGCGATCGATTCACGCGTGAGGGATACACCGCTCAATGTCGAGCCGAATATCCTCTCATTCGGCTTTGGTTTCCTGACATCGCGAGTCATCTTCACTGTCTTGTTCAGTATCCGGGTACTCCCATCCTTCATGTTCGTGGCTGTCAGGATGCACTTGGTGGTGGTATTCCCTACCTCTATGGAAGCAACGATAAAGAACTGCGTGACCATACCCATCCTGGGGTCGCCCTTTAGCTCAGCAGGGCGGATGGGCGGGCTTTCCGAGATCCTTGGTTTCGCGCCGAACAGGCAGCCCAGCATCAAATTAATAGGATTTGTCATGGTTTGTTCAACTTCCATTGAATGCGGCGAAGTACGCCCCTTAAGGTCTGTACCTCGCGCCCTGTAAGTTCAGCCCTTCCGAGTATTCTTCTTAGCATAAGCTTTGTCTTGTCTTCTTTGTGCTCCTTATATTCTACATCCTCCAGCACTTCATCCACATGTTCGTACAGGAGTTCAATGTCAGAATGATCAGCAAGGTATATTGTTCCCCCACAGACATCGCTTAGCTCATACAAAACGACTGATACTGCATGCGACAGGTTCATACTCGAATATTCAGGGCTTGTGGGGATATTTACGATAATATCGCACATCTCAAGCTCTTCGTTCTCCAGTCCCCGGTCTTCCCTTCCAAAGACAAGCGAGATAACCCCACCTGCGCCTGTGAGTTTTTCTTTGAGCCTGCGGGGTGTCAGGGCTGGAAGTCTCATGTGTTTGTTATCCGTCTTACCCGGGTTTCCGGTCATGCCTACCACGATATTTGAACCCCTGACCGCATCCCTGAGGGTGAATTCGATCCTTGCGTTCTCTATGATCTCATATGCGTGCACAGCCATTACGCGCGCCTTCATGTCCAGCTCACACGGGCTCTGGAGCACGAGCTCGGAAAACCCGAAGTTCTTCATCACGCGGGCTACTGAGCCCACGTTGCCGCTGTATAATGGTTCAACAAGGATAATGCGAAATGAAATATGCACATCCTTAAATGAAACTTCATCATTTGCTTTCAAGATATATCAGGGCGATAATGTTTTTTGAAGTCTTTTAGGTTTCCCTATGTGTGATTTTTGAGACATTTACGAATGTAAAAATTTCTCGCCCACAACTCTTATATACTATAGTGTGGTTGTTGGGGAAGCCCGGCAACCAAGTTGCCAGGACATATGCAATGAAAAAAACCGGAAAAAATCTGGTTTTTTACATTAAAAAAATAATGACTTCGCATATAAAATCGTATGCGAGGGAAAGAGTTATATACGATAAATAACATAAGTAAGACTTCCTGCGTGTTAAAACACGAAGGAAAGTTGTGTTGAAAAATACAACAATTCTAGATCACCACCTTACTCATGGTAAATATTTGGCGTCGGCCCAGATAATAGGTAACACCTAAATGTGAAGGGCTGTCTTCCAACCATGATACATTAAATGGAGACATGAACTAAGGTTCTCGTCTGACGTTGACGTGACAGTTCGATTAATTCCAATCGAGAGATGGGAATTAACAAGGAACTATTGTACCTTATATAATAGTTCCTCCTAAAATTCCGATAGTTATCAGACCTCGTATTTAAATACGAGGAATAAACTTCAAACGTGTGCAGATATTCAACGAGATATCAAACAATTCTGGTTGATCCTGCCAGAGGTTACTGCTATCGGGGTCCGATTAAGCCATGCGAGTCGAGAGGGGTAAGCCCTCGGCATACTGCTCAGTAACACGCGG
>JAHIHJ010000368.1 GCA_018899795.1 Methanobacteriota archaeon | reverse complement strand
TTTTCGTTAAAGAAGTCTTGTGGTTATGCTGATAGCTAAAATTATCAGCAGGAGTATTACTGCCGATGCATATGCTTTCTGCTGGACCTGAGGCAGGGGCGTCCCGAGCTGGAAAAATATAGCAAGAGGAAGAGACGCTGTTGCATCAAAAAGAGATGTAGGAATACGGTCAGTGTATCCTGCCGTAAAAAGTATTGATGCCGCATCACCAATCCCTCTTCCAAAAGCTATCAACACACCGGTCAGAAGGCCGGGTAGAGCCTGTTTTGCAACAACTCTCATTGTGGTCTCAAGCCTTGTAGCGCCAAGTGAGTACGATACTTCCTTAAGTTCAAGAGGTACGGTTTTTATGACCTCTTCCATTGCCCTCGTCATTATGGGGAGTTCCAGCAGTGCAAGTATGATTATTCCTGCAAGCAGCGATGCTCTCATATTGAAATACATCAATACTGTGAACCCGAATACTCCATATACAATAGATGGAGTCCCCCAGAGAATATCAAGTGATAGGCGCGTCATGTTTGAAAGCCGCGTTCCTCCGGAATATTCTTTCTGGAGATAGAACGCAATGCCTATACTCAGCAAAAATGCCAGAGCAGTTCCGCCGAGGGCAAGATACACTGAACCTATTATGGCATTCAGGATACCTCCTCCCTTTCCAAGATAGTAGCCGCCCTGGGCAGTTTTCGTGAGCATATCGATATTCAGGACAGGCAAACCTTTCCACAGTATTGTTCCAATCACTGCAAGGAGGCTGCCCACTACGATTAGAAGTGAGAATATCATCAATGCTTTAAAGATCGACTCTTCAACCCTTCGAAACTCCATCTAAATAACACCCCGCTCTATTTTTATGAGTACCATCCTTGCAAGAATATTGAATATCAGCACCACGATAAGTAGCATCAGTGCTGCAAGTAGTATCGCTGAATCGTATAAGGGGATAGACATCATCTCACCAAAAGTGTTTGCAATGAGGGCTGGCAGGGGATAAGCAGGGTCAAAAACGGATGATGGTATTTTTGGCACATTTCCTACGACCATCAACACTGCCATGGTCTCACCGAACGCTCTTGAAAAACCAAGAACGATTGCTGCGAAGATTCCGGGTCTGGCTTTTCTTAAGACCACATGTTTTATCGTCTGCCATTTCGTAGCTCCAAGAGACAGGGAAACTTCCCTCAACTCCTGTGAAACACTCCTTAATACCTCACCTGTAATTGAGATGATAATGGGGAAAACCATGATTGATAGCACGATCCCTCCTGCAAGGATACCATAACCTCCTATGGTTTCTGCGCCAAGGGCAGGAGCAAGTGTATTCTTGATAAAAGGCACTACTGCGAGCACACCCCATAAACCATACACTACGGATGGAATGCCTGCAAGCAGGTCTATCAGCGGCTTCACGGCATCCCTGAGGTGGTTGCCTGCGTATTCGGATAGATAGATAGCGCTCAGAAGGCTGATGGGTACTGCAATTATTGTGGCAAGTCCTGTCACCCATAATGTTCCCATGATAAATGGAAGGAACCCGAATTTTCCTGCTGTGGGCCCCCATTCGCTGGAGAACAGGAGATCAGGGATAGGAACTACTGATAATATGGGACTTGCCCTGCTATAAAGACTAATAAGAATAAAAAAGAACAACAAGCAGGCAAACAGTGTTGCCGCAAGCATCAACCTGCTTGAAATCTTGTCTTTGAGCTTTCTTATATTCATAGTTAATTCAGCATCCCTTATAATCCAAGGTAAAGCGAGCCATCTCGTGCTCGCTCATTTCTGAATTAAGTTCTTCTTCGCCGCTCATACCAATCATTCCACTTTCTTCAACCCATCATTGATAATGCTCTTGGGAAGAACGATGTAACCCTGTTCAGGAATGTACTGCTGCCCGTCTGTAAGAGTCCATTTTATGAAATCATTCACGATACCTGTGGGCTTTCCTTTGGTAGCAAGGTTAAGGTCTCTCGCAGGCGGTGAGGGGTACTTGCCTGTCCCTATTGCCTCAACAATTTCATCCAGTGTGCCATAGAAGTTCTCTTCTGGGTCTATCTTTCCGTTTCCGTTCTGGTCAAGGGGTATTATTTCAATACCTTCTACCGGTTTCTTGGTGTTCGCATCGTAAGCAAAGCCAATGTTATTGTAACCGATCCCGAGCTTGTCCTGCCTGACTGCCTCTGCAACTCCGGGGTCGCCATTCACGCCAACGCCCTTGAGGTTTTCCTGTTTGTACTTGCCAAGATATTTTGCCCATGTCTCGGCAGCGCCGCAGGCATCCGACCGCGTGTACACATTTATTTTATCAGTAACTCCAGTTCCTGCTGCCTGCCCCCATGTTCTAATGGTCTCATTGACATATATCTTCTCAAAGACATCTCGCTTCAATCCATTCGCTTTGAGTTGCGCAAGTACAGGATTGT
>JAHIHJ010000367.1 GCA_018899795.1 Methanobacteriota archaeon | reverse complement strand
TTCCGGCTTTTGCCTTTATTAACCAACAACTGCATTTTTTTTCGTGCGATGCGGGACCAGAAACATTTGAATAAGCTTTAATATACTCAATACAATTACGGGAAAGATTTAAAATGAATATTATTTTACTCGGTCCACCGGGTGCAGGAAAAGGTACACAGGCAAAAAAAATCTCAGAGAACTTTTCGCCCCCCCACATCTCAACAGGCGATATGCTGCGCGAGAACATAAGCAATAACACGCCTCTTGGCGTCAAGGCAAAATCGTATATGTCAAGAGGAGAACTCGTCCCTGATGAACTGCTGATAACCATCATAAAAGAGAGGCTCTCAAGGTCTGACTGTTCAGGAGGGTTCCTGCTCGACGGGTATCCGCGCACCATACCCCAGGCAGATGCGCTCCAGATGATACTGACAGAATCAGGGAGAAAACTCGATGTTGTCCTGAATATAGATGTCGATGACGGGGAGCTGATAAAGCGCCTCTCAGGAAGAAGAATGTGCGCCTGCGGCGCAAGCTATCATGTAGATTTCAACCCGCCTGAAAAAGAAGGTTTCTGCGATTCGTGCAAAGGAAAGTTATATCAGCGCGAGGATGATAGAGCAGAAGCAATTAAGAACAGGTTAGTTGTATACAAAAAACAAACACAGCCCCTGATAAATTATTATACCAAGAAAGGTATCCTTCAAAGAATAGACGGAAGCAAGGATATTTCAGCGATATTTGAAGATATTAAGAAGGTCCTGGAGAAATATGATTAAAAAGACAATAGAGAAAGTGGCAATAGGGCTTGGATTATTCATGATGTTCGGGATCATTGCGATCCCGGATCTAAGAGATATTATTGGACATTTAGTCGGGACATTATTAAATCCATTGCTATCGATACTGCCGCTTCATATAGTAATATTCATACTTGCGGCAATCACAGGTCTGTATGCATCTCTCATCCAGAAATATACCATGGACTGGGAACTCACAAGACGCTTACAGGAAAAGATGAAAGCATTACAGAAAGAAATGAGGCAGGCGCAGTTGACCAACAATGCTGCGAAAATGAAAAAATTACAGGAACAGCAGGCTGGAATGATGGAAGACCAGATGTCTATGATGAAACAGCAGTTCAAGCCCATGCTGTATATAAGCATCCTCTCTATCCCGCTTTTCTTCTGGGTGTATCTTGCCATCTCACAGTCGCCCGATGCTGCTGTCATATTCCCGTTCTGGGGAGAGCAAAAACTGAATGATAAGGTTTGGTGGGAGATCCAGTACTGGTTGTTCTGGTATTTCCTCTGTTCAATGCCTGTAAGCCAGATAACAAGAAAAGCTCTGAACATAGGCGGAATGTAATTGAGGATCACTATCAGCGGACCACCGGGCAGCGGCAAGAGCACACTCTCGAAAATGCTGTCTGCAAAGCTCGGTCTTGAACTTGTATCCATGGGTGATATTTTCAGGAAACTCGCAAATGACAGGTGCATGTCGCTTGATGAGTTCGGTACGCTGGCAAAATGCAATGATGATATCGACAGGAAGCTGGACGAAGAGCAAAAGAATATCGCAAAGGAAAAGGACGATATTATCCTTGAGGGAAGGCTGTCAGGATTCCTTGTTGATGCTGACCTTAAAGTTTGGCTCAAAGCCCCTCTTGAGATAAGAGCACAGCGCATCGCGAAGAGAGAAAATAAATCAGTTTCATCTGCGATGAAAGAAACATCAGAACGGGAAGAATGTGAACGGGTGCGATATCTTAATTACTATAATATAGACATAAGAGACCTGTCTGTGTATGATATTATTATTGATTCTACTAAGTTGAGAACAGAAGAAATATGCGAAATAGTGGGAAAAGCGGTCGAATGCCTGAAATAAACCTGCTGCCATCTGAATTAAAACGAGAGACTTTTGTTAAATCAGAGGATGCGAGCGATCAGAAATCAGGTATCAGACCTGAAGAGAGGTCGATACAGGATTACATCCAGAAAGGAGTTATCAATCTCAATAAGCCAGCGGGACCTACGAGCCATGAAGTGACATCGTGGGTGAAAAAGATCCTGGAACTGGAAAAAGCAGGACACAGCGGAACACTTGACCCGAACGTGACAGGGCTGCTCCCGGTTATGCTGGGGCACGCAACGAAGGCAGTGGATGCTCTGCTTACGGCAGGAAAAGAATACATCTGCCTGATGAAACTGCATACGCAAGTCCCTGAAAAGGAACTTAAACGGGTGTTCAGGGATTTCACAGGTGAGATCTACCAGAAGCCATCCATCATTTCAGCGGTGAAGAGGGAGACAAGGATAAGGAACATATATTATCTTGAGCTTCTGGAGGCAGAGGATAAGAATGTCCTTTTCAGGGTTGGCTGCGAGGCAGGGACGTACATAAGGAAATTGTGCCACGATATGGGTATGGCTATGGGCACAGGGGCTCACATGCAGGAACTGAGACGCTCAAAGAGCGGACCTTTTCGCGAGGATGAAACGATGATCACGCTTCACGATCTCAAGGACGCGCATGTGGAATGGAAGGAAAATAGCAATGAAGCGATGCTCCGAAAGGTGATTCAACCAATGGAGCGAGCCCTTTCGCATCTGCCGAAGCTTGTTATCCGGAATAATGCAGTTGATGCGCTGTGCCACGGCGCAGGTCTTGCAGCGCCTGGAGTGCTGACAGTCGAGAGTGATATCGAAAAAGGAGACCTTGTTGCCATCTTTACGCAAAAGGGCGAAGCTGTGTCTTTCGGAGTGGCGCAGATGAAGACGCTAGATATACTCAAGGCAGCTACTGGG
>JAHIHJ010000366.1 GCA_018899795.1 Methanobacteriota archaeon | reverse complement strand
CTGGTCAACTTGAAAATTCGTGAAGTTATAAATGAAATAAATCTGAAACAGATACAGAGATGGACGCTTTTCGGTATTGTCATCGGGATCGTTTCAGGTTTTGCCGCTGTTCTTTTTTATTTGGGAATAAGCGCTTTTTCACATTATATATTCGGCGGAATTAGCGGATATTATCCTCCATCGCCATCAGGCGAATTGTCTCCATTTACAATTCCACAGGCCAGCCCCAATATATGGCTCCTCCTCATACTGCCAGCTGCAGGCGGATTGCTTGCAGGTATAATAATATATACATTCGCCCCAGAGGCCGAGGGACATGGTACCGATGCCGTAATAGATGCTTATAATAATAAAAGGGGTTTTATCAGAAAGAGGGTGCCTGTCATTAAAGCAATTACATCTGTGATAACAATAGGGTCAGGCGGCAGCGCAGGAAGGGAGGGTCCGATAGCTCAGATCGGAGCAGGATTTGGCTCGGCACTGGCTTCTTTCATGAAACTTAGCGACCGCGACAGGAGGATAATGGTCATCTGCGGGATGGCGGCAGGCATAGGTAGCATATTCAGAGCGCCGCTGGGAGGTTCCCTCTTCGCGATAGAAGTGCTTTACAAAAGCGACATGGAATCTGAAGGGCTTGTGCCTGCATTCATCTCATCGACAGTTGCATATTCAATATTTTCATCCTTTTTTGGATGGGGTAATATCTTTGCAACTCCGGTATTAAGCTTCAGCCGACCCGTGGAACTTATTTTCTATGGATTCCTCGGTATATTATGTGCAGTAACGGTTATTCTTTTTGTGAGCATTTTCTATTTTTTACGAAGCAGGTTTTTCAGGGCCATGAGTTTAAAACCACATTATAAACCCGCTATCGGTGGGTTACTTGTGGGGATAATAGCGGTCTTTTTTCCTCATGTGCTGGGGTCTGGTTATGGATGGATACAGATAGCCATGAATGGCGACATAGTGCAGATGTCTGTTATCCTGATGATGGCTCTTGTGCTGCTTAAGATCCTTGCCACATCGTTTACCATCGGTTCAGGAGGCAGCGGCGGTGTGTTCGCTCCGTCTCTTTTTATAGGAGCCATGGTGGGAGGCGCATTCGGGCAGATATTGACCTTTGTATTCCCGGAGATTGTAACGCAGCCGGGGGGATATGTGCTGGTGGGTATGGGTGCGATGCTTGCAGGAGCTGCAAAAGTCCCAATAGCAGCGATAGTGATGGTTTCTGAAATGGCTGGCAACTATAACCTGCTCGCGCCTCTTATGGTGGCTTCCACGTTCTCATATCTGCTATCTGGCAGATGGTCTATATACGAGAAACAGGTAGAGAACCGCGCATCATCCCCTGCGCACAGGAGGGAGATGACAGTGGACATACTTGAACGCGCAGAGGTCAAAGATGCGATGACAACGAAGCTGATAGTCGCAAGACCTGGAGATTCGCTTGAAAAAGCCCTGAAAACGCTGCTTGACAGAAATATCGGCAGGCTTCCTGTCGTTGATGACAGCGACCCCACAAAGCTCCTGGGACTCGTGACAAAACTTGATATAATGAAAGCTCATGCCAGATTGAGCGCTGAAAGATAATAACGTCAGCTAATTGCTTCACCTTAAATCAAAAAAATGATAACAACAGTTAATCACGCTATTACCTTACAGCATAGAGAGGTCACTTAATTCCCTTTTTGATCTTATCAAACACCATCCCGACCATTGATTCAGTATGCTGTTCCGGTTCTTTTAAGATCAGCACACTGCAGTAGGACTTATTGATGATACTGTCAGGCACTGAGCCAAAAAGGACGTCGTGCAATATCCACTCGGTCGATGGTCCGATCAGGATGAGGTCATAATCCTTTGATTTCCTGGATAACGCATCCGGGATAGAATCTGCAACTTCGATCTCACATTTGACAGGTATACTCAATGATTTGATGGTTTCGTCGTGTTTTTTCTGCACATCTGGAATTGAACTTCTTTCCTTTACCACAGTAATTATCGTCATCTGCGCATTAAAGAACTTCATCAGTTTTTCCGCAAAACGTAGTCGATATTCATGCTCTCCAGGTCCTAAAGGCACCAGGATCTTCCTGACAGTCTTGAAATTTTTTGGAAACAAGACCCCTACGTTACAATTTGCTGAGCCCATGACTATCTGGGGAACAGTTTGCTTTATTTTTCCCCTGAACTGTTTTTCCGTACCCCCCATGAGGATCAGATTAGTTTTCCCTGACCTTGCAACATCCAGAATTGCCTCAGAGATGTTGTGTGAAACCACGATTTTCTTTGCAACCGTTACTCCAAGTTCTTTTCCTCTGGAAATCGCCTTTTCAAATATAGGCTGGGATTCTTTGATGAATTGATCTCCGGTCTCAAGGAAAGCCTGCTGCGGCACACCTATCACATGTAGCGCGATAAGTTCGCTTTCCTGTGACTTCACTATGCCTGCGCCAATGGATATCAGAGGCTCCACGCTATCGAGCTTGGAAAGGGAGACTACGATACGGTAATCTCTTGGAGAGATATGTCGGTCTTTCTTGCCTTTTTCGACTTTTTCCTTTCCTACAGAATAACCGAAATATACCAGCACCCCGAGCGCTATCCAGATGATCGTTGCATACCATCCATACGGGCTGTAATTGAACATGTATATTGCCAGGAAAAGCTGTGAGATGATGCCCAGGATGGGAACGACCGGAAAAAATGGCATCTTGTAACCATAATCAAGTTCCTTTCCAAATTTATTACGGATCTTTATTGCCGCAATATTGACCTGCAAGAACAACAGCAAGAACATGATACTGGCAGCGCTCGCCACGTGTTCTATCGGAAGACTTACTGCCATGAAAATTATCAGCGCTCCTGAAATGAACAGCGCTGCATAAGGCGTCCTTTTGACCGGATGTATCTTCTTGAAAATAGAGGGGAGATTGAAATCCCTCCCCATGGCAAATGAGACCCGTGTTGAAGAAAACGTAGTTGCGTTAAGCGCCGACATCGTGGACACAAGTCCCCCTAACAGAAGTAAGAAAGTGCCATAAGGCATGAACTGCCTGGCAGCTTCAAGGAGTCCCAGCTCTTTATGCTCCCCCAGGAACTGCCATGAAGGGATATCCGTGTTCAGGGCGCCAATAGAGACGAATGCCACAAGCAGATATATAGGAATAACGATGATAAGCGAAAGAAAAATCGCTTTGGGAATGTTCTTTTTCGGGTTTTTCACCTCTTCTGCGGTCTGTGCTATGACCTCGTATCCTTCAAATGCTATGAATGTAAGACCCATGGCCATGAAAACCCCGCCCATTCCATTAGGCAGGAACGGATCGAAATTCATTAACCAGTCAGGTTTATAATATATGGTATAAAGACCGGATATTATGAAAACAGCCAGGATCGCGATTTTTGCAAAACCCACAATGTTCGCTATCGTGCCAGTCTCTGACGCCCCCATATAATTGATATAAATGAAGACAAGGGCAATGATAACAGCAAGAAATTTCATGAGACTCTCGCCTGTCAGGCCAAAGACGTCAATATGATAGGTTTCCAGCAACAGACCAAAATAAGCGCCAAAACCCAGGGCATACAGACTGCCTGCCACAGCATGTGCGAACCAGCTCATCCAGCCGCTCATGAAACCGTTAATGCTCGGAAGCGAGTGTTTTACCCATAGATACCCTCCACCTGCTTCAGGAATGGCGGAGCCTAGTTCAGCATAAACAAGAGCCGTGAACATTGTAACGACCCCGTTCAAGGCAAAAACCAGCAAAAGTCCTGGACCTGCTGCCCCGGCTGCAATTCCTGTGAGAACAAATATCCCCGCGCCTATCATTGCTCCGACGCCTATCATCGTGGCGCTTAAAACCCCCATCTCACGACTGAGTTCTACCTCAGGTTCCATTCGAAATTTCCTTAATTTCTTTTATCTCTGTTTCTTTTTTCTCCTTTTCCGCTCTTTCTGCGAATCCCGGGATCAACTTATCGACGATCTCTTTAACCTGTGCCGATATAATACTTTTTTTCTCCGGGTCTATCAGGTTCAGGATAAGCGAAAGTTGTATTGTTTTTTCGCTCGTCTTTGAAGTAATGATGCTCGGTTCCTTTTTCAAGTGTTTACTTAATTCCTTGATCGAACCCAATAGTTCTTTTTCGAATTTGACAGTATCGAATGCTTTACTGATAACGACCGGGATAGTAATTTCGTACCCCTCAGAGACTGATTTATGCTTTATCCAGACATCTTTTATGAACTCCACGTTTGGAACTGCAATGAGTCTCCCCTCTTTATCAAGCAGGACAGTATTGAGTCCGGTGATCTCGATGACCTTACCGCTGAAAGTTTTTATTGAGATCATATCCCCAACTTTATATTGAATATTCAGGTTCAAAAATGAACGGGAAACTGAATTTTGAAGTACATGTACTGCCGAGACAATAAGAGCAAGACCTATGAGTCCCATCAACAGTATCAGAATATCTGTTGACAGGCCAAGCTGCCTTACACCCAGAATAATGCCTATTGTCCAGATGAGTATTGAAGCATATTGTTTAATACGTGCTACAATAAGCGGATTGCCTGATTTCATGGACATATTTATTAATCGTTTTGATATCCATGCGAACAAATACGTAAATATAATAAATATTAAAAATATAGAAATATCAGAAATAAATTTATATATATACTCTTGACCATAAAGCGCCATAATAATCTCCTCTTAGTTCTCAAGCTAATTCCATGTAATTTAACATATTTAAAAGCTTTGAAGGAAAATATAAATAGTGACTGATTTTTTTAGGCCTGGAGAGATAGCCAAGGAAATAATCGCATCTGTGCCATAAAAAACACATTGAAAAATCAGGCAGCTATATTAAATAGCAAGAATAATCTACGATAATTTAACTTAATCTTGTTGTCGTCAAACTAAGAGGAGATCACGGTGAGTAATACATATATATTAACGGCTTTTGTGGTTGTATTGATCATCGGCATCTTCTCACATATGCTCGGGAGGCTGCTCAAAATCCCCAGCATTGTTTTTTTATTAATTGCAGGTGTCATCTTAGGGCCTGAAGTAACAGGAATAATACAGACAGGTAGTTTTGGGAATGGCATTGAATTGCTTGTGAGTTTTTCAGTTGCGATCATCGTATTCGATGGCGGTCTTGATATTGATATAAGGCAGATACGCAAGATCCAGAAAGGCATATTGAACCTTGTCACAATAGGAGTTTTAACAACTGCGCTGTTATCCGCTGCTGCGGCTTATTACATCCTGAATATACCTTTTAATATTGCATTGCTGTTCGGAGCGCTTGTATCAGCGACCGGTCCCAGTGTCATCACACCTATCATAAGGCAGATCAGGGTCAATAATCGGGTTGCAAGTGTCCTTCAGGCTGAATCCGTATTGAACGACGGTGTCAGTGTGATACTTGCCGCGCTGGTCTTTGAGTGGATCGTGTCATCAATGACAGGTATCAATGCTGTGGAATTTCTCCTGATAAGGCTGCTTGATGGAGCCTTCTTCGGGATACTGAGCGGTATTATCCTGATTCTGGCTTTGCGCAAGATACCTTTGATTACTGAACAATATGCCAGACTTCTAACTATATCGGTTCTGCTTGCAGCATTTGTGAGCGCTGAGAATATAGGGAACCAGTCGGGAATACTGGCAATGGCTATTCTTGGAATATTTATCGGGTCATCTGACATTCCACATAAAAAGGTAATAAAGGATTTTAAGGAAGATATTTCTATAGTATTACTTTCAATTATTTTTATTTTATTATCCACCTTCATTGATTTCGAATATATCAGAGCGATCGGAATAAAAGGGGTAATCCTTGTTTTTCTTTTGATGCTGCTAATAAGACCAATTGCTGTTTATATCTCGACTATGACATCTGATCTTAATCGAGGTGAAAAGATCTTTATCGCAGCAATGGGGCCAAGAGGCGTTGTACCTGCGTCCATGGCAGTATATTTTACATTGAGGCTTAACGATCAGGGTTTAATCTCGGAATCGACCAGTCTTCTTGG
>JAHIHJ010000365.1 GCA_018899795.1 Methanobacteriota archaeon | reverse complement strand
TCCAATTTGCAATTATCTAAATCAGTTGTTGTTATTCTCCTATAGCCTGCCTCTGGCTGTTCATCCCAATTAATATTAGTTATAGAACCATGAATTAATCCAACCTTGAAATTATCGGAGTCTTCTGCTTTAAATCCTTTGAGAGGTTCTTTTGTATCATTCATGTATGCTAAGCCATAAACGGTCAGACCATCTATTTCTTTGGCTTCTAAATCGGACGAATCAAAAATAATAACATTTGATGGAAACTTATGTTCCAACCAGACGCTTCCTTTTTTATAAGGATCATGATTTCCAGAAGAAATAAAAACAGTAATTTTTTCTTTGTTTAGTCTTTCAAATTCGCTAATTACAAATTTTACTAATGATTTCTGTGGTTCTGCCGTATCAAATAAATCCCCTCCAATTAACAATGCATTGACTTTTTCTTTTAAACATATATCAATAATTTTCGAGAATACATTTTGGCAATCAATTCGATGAAGCTTAGATTTATCCCCAAGAACTCTAAATGTATATCCTAAATGTAAATCTGAGGTGTGAATAAGTTTCATTGCCATAATCTTTTCTGGTTAAAATAATATACTATTGTACATATAGATTTCTATTAAAATTCTGTTTGTCCGAAAAACCCGAAATAAACCCGAAATTGATAAGAATAATTCGTGAGGGAAGAGAGACGGTAATGACTGACACTAAAATCAAACCCCTCAACCAACCCGGCGACTACTACTTCTGCTCCTTTGCGCCGCCAACGCTGCAATCCTTAACATGCTGTTCTATTGATTAACGGGTTTCTGTTGACATGAACATTGATCTACCATGTTTAAGAGAAGGTTCGCAAAAGCTAAAATCTGAGCTGCCTCCTCTGCATCGTTGTACCCCACTGTCCTATGGCTGGAGGGATTTTTGAACCACATAATTGCCCCTCGCATCAAAAGCATTAAAGCTTCAGACTCAGCTTGCATCTTTGCATTCGGATGCTTAAGAACACCATCCTTAGAATTGAAAGCTTTCACCATCAAATCTGCACCAATAGAGTCTGCTGGCAGGTTTGCTTTGGAACGAACTGCCTCTTCAAATAACTTAAAAGCATTTGATATTGCGTTTTCATATCTCCCTGCCACATAATCGTCAAAAACTTTATTTCGTAAATCATCCCGTGTAAGAAGCTTGTTTATATCAATCGAAGGAAGCTTCATATCTTTAATATCTTTTTCTACAATTTGTTTGCCTTTTGATGTCAAGACCTTAAAATTAGGTGTGCTTTGGTCAGGGTCTGGTCTAATAAGACTCTCATTTTCTAACTCTACTACCCCGTCAAGTGCTTCAGAATATTCACTACCAGAAAGCGCATTAATTTTGAAATAATCTGGAATTCCATAACGAATAATACTTTTACTTTCCCATGTACATTTAGTATAACCTTTTTCTTTAACCTCATAAAGAACTTTTAAAAACATTTTCTTCAAAAGCCCTTTCGTAAGAAGGGTAGTTACCTCTTTTCTATCGATGGTTTTAACATTTGGATGCATAGCTCTCATTCCTGATACATTCCATTGTTTTTTAAGCTTTTATAAATCATCCTGCCCCCTTTGTCCGCGCCTCCGCTTCTTTCCGCTCCGTATCCAGGTATATCCTACTCTGAAGCGCGCCGCTCATGCGAGAGCATCCTTGCGCTCGTCAAAAGCCTGGATAAAGACCTGCACATCCAGCATTTCAACCGGAAAAACGGCTTCTCTTTCATCGTCAAAGGGCTGAAGATCGCCGAAATAAAGCTCGGCTCCGGCGGCTTTATCATGACGCTTATCCAGAACATCCTGAACCAGGGTTACACGAGTGTTCACCAGGAGAAAAAGGATTTCGTGCAGAAACAACACCATCGGCTACCGCGAGAAATGGCTTCACCCCCTGCTCATAGAGAAAATGCAGGATGGTAGCCTCCTTGGTCTTGACCTTGAGTTCCTGTAATCACGCGAACAGCCCAACCGTCTTCCCCAGCGCATCAACGAACTTCCTTGCCTCATCCTCTGTATTATAAAGATAGATCGACGCTCTCACAGCAGCCTCACATTTGCGGTAATTGAACCAGGAATGCACGCAAAAAGCACCCGAGCGCACTGCAATGTTCTCCGTCTCATCAAGCACAATGGCGATATCGTGGGCGTCTCCGCCTTTCGGGAATTCAACGGTGAACGAGATAATGCCTCCTCTTGATCCCGGTTCCTGCGGACCTATTATTTTCAATCCCGGTAAATCCCTGATACCTTCCGTGATTATCCGGTTCAGTTTCTCTTCATGTTTTTCAATATCCGGGCGCCCCACGTTCTCAATATAATCCACAGCCGCGCCGCTTCCTATTATCCCTGCATAGTTCTGCAACCCTGCCTCGAACTTCTCTGGCGTCGGAAGGAATTTCGCGCTCTCATACGTGGAATCGCTCACCGTATCCCCACCAACGATGAATGGCTCAAGTTCTTCAAGCAGGTGGTGCTTTCCGTACAGCACTCCCATCCCTGTGGGACCGAGCATCTTATGAACCGACAGCGCGAAAAAATCAACATCGAGTTTTTTTACATCCACAGGTTTGTGAGGAGCGCTCTGGGCGCCATCCAGCATCACAAGCGCGCCGTGGTCATGAGCTATTTTGATTATCTCTTTTGCAGGGATAGTATAGCCGTCCAGGTTTGCAGTATGCACCATACTAACAAGGCGCACGTTCCTGCTTTTACTCATCAGCTCCTCGAATTTCTCAATATCAAAGCTATTATCAGGCGCCGAATGCACCACAACATGCTTGATGCCCTTTTTTTCAGCCTGCACCTGCCAGGGGATGAGATTCGAGTTATGCTCTCTGTCAGTTGTCATAACGATATTCCCCTTTTTGAGATCAAGGCTGTTCGCTACCAGGTTCAGCCCTTCAGTTGTATTTCGTGTGAAAACGATCTCCTCAGGGCTTTCTGCCTCCAGGAACTTCTGGAACTTTTCGCGCGATTCTGTTACCTTTTCATCCACCATCTTTGCCATCTTATGAAGAGAGCGTCCGCCGCAGACAGGATAATCAGTGTAGTACTCATCCATCGCTGCAATGACCTGACGCGGTTTCAGGGTCATGCAGGCATTATCGAAATAGATGGGGTACTTTCCGTTCCATTTTTTTGAAAGTACAGGGAAATCAAGGCGGATTTTCTGGGTATCCATTATGATTACAAAAGTAACTGGGATGTGATATATATTTTGGTTAAGTATCAGTATTCCACGATCTTTAAAATAATTTCTTCCAACTTCAGGAATTTCTCGATCTTTGAAAGATATCTATCTTCTCGCATTTAGCCACCTCTTTCGCACCGTGACCATCTCACGCGCAGAACTGAACCTGTTGGCAAGGATCCTGTTCTTCATATCCTGCCCAAGCTTCCTGAACCCGTAGAAAAAATAAGAAATATCGGGTTCACTCCCGAATATCAATTTGTAGTTACCGATCACTTCCATTTTAACGTATACTGGCAGGTCCTCGAAAACCTTAACGTCGTACTTATTTCCCAGTTTTGCAAATATTCTTTCCATAACCTTGCTGCTTCGCGGTTTAACAATGCAGATATCTATATCTGAGCGCCTGTCAGCAACCCCTTTTGCCTGGGAACCATACAGCAGAACCCCTGAAACGTCCTGGCTGATAAATTCAAAATCGTTTTTCAGCGAATCAATGAAAGTATCAGTATCAGATTCTATATCTACGGCTTTTATCAGGTTTTTCCACACTTCACTATTTCTATCAGGAAAAACAAGGCAAACAGCGCCCACTTTCCTGATCTTGAGCGCGCCTGCCTCCTCAAGTGATCTTATTATTCTCCAGGCAGTCGCATATGGAACGCCTGAGATATTCGAAAGGCTGCGGATGGAGTTTCCTATATCAGGGTTTGCTGAAATACACTTCAGGAGCTGTTTATGCTTTAATACTTGAATATCCCCTCAGAGCGACCCTGCGCCTGTCTTTTTCGAGAATCAAAACCGCAGATGAACGCGCATTGACCTCTGGAATTCAGCATCGAAACTTTCATCTTTTTCATGGGGGCTCCACTCGATCGTTATGATGTCATTCTGTATATGCACTATAATATTCTCCCCAGAAACATTATTATTTTTCCAATCCCCCCGGTAACTCCTGCGGCGGTGTATAAGTCGCATCGAAGTTCGTTTCAGCTAGCCATTTCTTAAACGCCGGGTTATCACTGAACTGTTTGTATAATTCATTGTGATCATATAGTAGTTCAAGGATTACTCGTTTCAGTGCACTGTCATGCTCAATTCGAGCGTTCTGTTTGTCAGAATTTTTCATAGCGTTCTGATATGCTTTGTCCGCGGATACTTTTTTGGGGATATCCCTGGAGATGACGTTGCGGATCTTGTCGCCATCCTTCCATTCGATATTTCCAAAATATTCGTTAAATGATCGCAGGATGTTGCTCAACCTGTCCAGCTCGGGTTCCTGCATGTGTCCTCCACCGATCATGGGCACTGGTTCTATCTGCGCATTTTGGTCAGCAAGAGCAATCTTAATGGCCGAACGCACTTCCAACCTGTAGCTATCCATGTCAATTGATTCCAATATACCCTTGGATAAATCCTCTTCCTTGGGCGCAGGAAGCTTCGGGATCAAGAAGTTCAGGAATATCGAGAGCTTTTCCCATGTAGCGTTGTTGAATGGCAGGATAGATGCCAGAAAACCGTATGTGCGCACAAATGTCTTTGCCTTGCCCTTGAAGTCCACCTGCCCATCTTCGTCCAGGTTGTCCACATAGATCGCGACGCAGGAATCAAGGATCGGATCGAGCTTGTCACGCTCAGCCCCGCCCAGATAAAGCTCGACGAACTGATCAATATTGCTTTTATTATAGACCTGATAACCATCAAGGTCTGACTTGAGGTCATGCAGCTTGTCCGGGTCGGTCTCTGCACTCAGGATCGTAGTTCGGTAATAGTCTTCGAAGGCCATCTGGATAGTATCCACATCATTATGAAAATCAAGTACAAATGTGTCGTGCTTCTTCGGATGTGCCCTGTTCAGGCGCGAGAGGGTTTGCACTGCCTTGATCCCTGAAAGAGGTTTGTCCACATACATGGAGTGGAGCAGCGGCTCGTCGTATCCGGTCTGGAACTTCTCAGCGCAGATCAGGAAGCGATATGGATCCTCGCGGATACGCTCGGGATCTGGCTGCTGGGGAATCCATTAAGGGAGGCTTCGGTCACTTTTTGTCCGTTATACTCAGGTTCGCCTGAGAAGGCAACAATAGCTTTATATGGGCTCTTGAGTTCCTTCAGGTAATCACAGAAAGCAAAATAGTATTGGATAGCCCGCTTGATGCTGCTGGTCACGACCATCGAGCGCGCCTGGCCGCCGATCTTGTTCTTGGCTATCACCTGTTCTAGGAAGTGATCCACCATGACCTCTGCTTTTTGTTCAATTGCGTACTTGTGAGATTCAACATAACGACGGAGTTTCTTCTGTGCCTTCTTGGTGTCATACTCCGGGTCGTCTTCAATCTTTTTCATCAGACGGTAGTAGCTCTCTACAGGTGTGTAGTTCTGGAGTACATCAAGGATGAAGCCCTCCTGGATCGCCTGTTTCATGGTGTAGCTATGGAAAGGGCGGTGCTTGATGACGTCTCCTTCTGGATACGGTTCGCCAAATATCTCCAGCGTCTTGTTCTTTGGTGTGGCGGTGAAGGCAAAGTAGCTGGCGTTGGGCAGCATTTTCTTGGATTCCATGATTCGGTTGATGGTATCTTCCAGGGTCTCTTCATCTTCCTCACCTCCCTCTGACGAGAGTGCGATATTCATTTTTGCCGCTGTGCGACCGCCCTGGCTGGAGTGTGCCTCATCAATGATGATCGCAAACTTATGACCTCGGTGTTCGTTGCTGATCTCGTCCAGGACAAAGGGAAACTTCTGGACTGTCGTGATTATAATCTTCTTACCGCTTTCGAGGAATTGTCTGAGCTGCCCCGATCCTTCTGTCACAGCGCCAACAATTGCCGAGACCTGGGCAAAATCCTTGATGGTGTCGCGTATCTGTTTGTCAAGAACCTTGCGATCAGTTACAACGATGATTGAATCGAATATAGGGGCATTATTTCTCTCTAACCCGACGAGCTGATGTGACAGCCAGGCAATGGAGTTGCTTTTACCGCTGCCTGCTGAGTGCTGGACCAAATATCGATGACCTGCTCCTCGTGTATGAACATCAGCCAGAAGTTTATGCACTACATCAAGCTGGTGATAGCGCGGGAAAATCTGCTCTTTTTTCTTCCTTCCGGTTCGCTCGTCTTTTCTCTCTACTATCTGTGCGTAGTTCTCGATAATGTCTGTAAGCTCCCTTCGGATGAGGATGGAGCGCCACATATAATCAGACTTGATTCCGTCAGGATTAGGCGGGTTGCCTGCGCCGTCGTTATAACCTTTGTTAAATGGCAGGAACCATGAATCATTGCCCTTGAGATTAGTGCAGAAGCGCACTTCCTGATCGTCCACTGCAAAGTGCACGAGGCAGCGTCCGAACTGGAAAAGCAGCTCGCGTGGGTCGCGGTCGCGCATGTACTGCTCCACTGCGTCCTGCACAGTCTGTTTGGTGAGGCGGTTCTTAAGTTCGAATGTGATAATTGGCAGGCCGTTTATGAAAATGGCAAGGTCGATGGAAAGCTGGCTCTCATCCTTGCTGTAGCGCAGTTGCCGTGTGACGCTAAAGAGGTTTGCTTCGAAACGCTCCATAGCTTTTGGATTGCCCGGAGACGGCGCGCCGTAGAAGAGATCCACTGAGGCTGCGCCGTGTTGTATTCCTTTTCGCAGCACATCCACCACGCCGCGTTTTGCGATCTCTCCCTGGAGCCGCGCCAGAAACTTGAGTCTTGCGGGACCATCGGTTGCGATGCCAAGCTGGGCAAATACTTTGGGCTGGGTGGTTTCCAGGAAAGCGAGTAGTTTGTCAATGTCCACAGCATGATCGCGGTCGTAGTCCTTTGGATCGCCAGCAAGATAGCGAACTGATCCAGTCTCGCGCACACCTTCAGCGCCTGTAGTAGCGCCGCCGCCGTAACCGGTAAGGGAATTGAAGATCAGGCTCTCCAATCCTTTTTCACTGGTATCACTCGTCGGCATCGGTAACCTCCTCGCTTTCGATCAGGTCTTCTGCTTCGGTATCGGTGTCCTCGTCAGTGTCTATATCTTCCAGAGTTTCAGCAACGTCCATCGCAGGTATTACCACCCCTCGCACATCAAGCTTGCCGGTGACGACATCGGAAATCAAGCGGGTGCGGTATTCGCGGAGGAGATCGATTTCATGACGGGTTATAACAATACTACGCTCGATTTGCTCTGTCTGTTCATTTAGATAATCAGAGATCTCAGTTTGTTGCTGCTTTGGCGGTAACGGCAATAGCATTCGTCCATATCGGGTAGAGTTAAGGTTGGCTTGGTGAAGGCTTATTAGTGCCTGGCTCTTTGCGTAGTTCCAAAATCCATTACTATTCAATAGATAGTTTAACCATCTTGGGTCATGTTCTTGCTCGACCCTCAAACGTACTAAATAAGATGCAAAGGACACTTGTTCCGACGAGCTACCAAGGAAGATGCCAACTTTACCAACTAACTCAGGGCTGTTCGTTCGATTGAAAAGCAGATCATTATGGTCCAAAACAAGTTCTGATGGAATAGAACTCAGGCTACCTTTTTCAGGAAGGACAATTTGTCCGTCTTGAATGTGCCCCATAGTGAGAACTCGAATCAGTCCCTCATGTGCAAGGTTTTCAGATGTTCCGTAATCCATTCGTAACAGCAACTGTTTAAGTTGACGCACTTCCCATTGCTCAGGCACATCGCCAAGCCATTCGATTCCGGAGGGCTTGAGTCGAACATTTGGGTCAAGGCCACAGGTCACAGCTCTGTGGGTGGTAACCTGCTTCTGCTCGTTCAGCAGCTCGATGAGCCGCCGCTTGTCATGAATAAAACGGTTGATGCGGCGATCTTTATGAGCTATAAACTTGACAATACAATCTTGCTCTTCCTTCGGGGGTAATGAACAGTATATCTGCTTAAAGTCCTCTGCCCGAAGACTCCATTGATCAGATGAGATACCATACGACCAACGCTCCGCCTCTTTGGCAAACGCTGGCGTGCGCAATAGATAATGGAAATAATCTGGATTTTGTTCACCGCGAGGTCTTATTACGATGTATGCAGGGCTCACGATGCCGCGATAGTTGGAGACACCAACGGCTCCCTGCCATGCTCTCATCTTATTGTAGGCAATGTCACGGGGCTGCACTAACTTATACTTGGCTTTGTCTTCGTTTGAGGAGTCTTTTTTCGAGCTGTTTGCCAATAAATCAGACTGCCTAATTATACCTTTACCAATAGTGACTGAGAGTAATGGTTCATTGGGGTGGTTGCGATCTTTCACTTCAGCAAACAATGTACGATTGGGCAGGGCTTGCCAATGCTTCGGAATCTTCCCCAACCACGGCACCCCCGACTCCTTGTATTCCGCATACGGTTTCAGCGCATCTATCATGTCTGCCCCCCAGTCGATAAATCTGCGCGAATCTGCGTAATCTGTGGATCGTCTTCTAAAACTTTATCCACAGATTCCGCAGATTTTCGCAGATAGGAAGTTTGTGTCCAGCTCAATTCGGAACGCAGTGCGTTCCAATTTGGAAAAGTTATGTGGAACGTTCGTATGTGCCGGAGATTGCGGTCATCAAAACCTTTGCCAAACTTGGCGGTAAGATTTTCCAGATCGGCGAGCAAGCGCTTTCCATAAGCGGCGCGAGCAGTCTTGATCACTTCGCGCAGATTGTAAAGAAGACTGCCGATGTCGTGAGCATCCGTCTGCGCAAGATCAGATGGTTGCTGCGCGGTATCCATGGCCGGGTTGACTTTCGGACTGGAAATAGCTGTTGATTTCTTCT
>JAHIHJ010000364.1 GCA_018899795.1 Methanobacteriota archaeon | reverse complement strand
GGATATGGATGCTGTGGTGTACGCCTTCTCTTGACATTTAAATCACCTTCACTGCCGGTCCCATTGTGGTCTTTACATATATCGATTTTACGTTATACATACCACGTTCGTACCTGTGTTCAATGCGGTTTATTATCGTATCGATATTCTCTGATATCTTATCAGGAGACATCTCTTTTCTTCCAACTGAAATGTGGAATGTCATCTTGTCCTTGGACCTGATCTTTATAGAGTTCCTGGACTTGTTGATAATCTGGACAATATCCTTATCAGGTGTAAGCGGTATGGGCATTTTGCCCCTGGGACCAAGCACCTGACCCAGCGTTTTACCTATTAAAGGCATGAACGCTGATTCTGCAATGAAGAAATTTACTTCTTCTGCCAGGCTCTTTGCTCTTGGTTTATCATCTCCGAGAACGTTTATTTCATCAGGGTCAAAAACATAATCCGCTCCTGCGGCTTTTGCTCTCTGACCTGTTTCACCTTTTGCGAATACCGCGATCTTGATCTGTTTACCAACGCCGTTTGGCAGGATGATCTCTTCATCAAGCCTGTTCTGCGGCTGGTTCATATCAAGATTCTTAAGGTTTATAGCCAGATCTATACTTTCTGAGAATTTGCGCTGGGGCGACTTTTCCATCGCCTGTTTTACAGCGGTTACTATCTTTTCATGTTCCAATATGATTCCTCCCGTAGTAGTCGACACAATGGTCTCCTACGGTGATAGGGAGGTGCTATTTTCGATTAGATAGTATTTTAAGGTATCGGTTGGGGGACCGTTACATTACATGTTGGTATAATTTTTATTTCTTTGCGTACTTTGCGTTCTTCGCGGTTTAAGGTATAGACTGCTCACCGCAAAGGGCGCAAAGATCGCAAAGCAGCGATTGATTATGTTTTGAATTTTACCTCAATTAATATGGCGATCTCATGCCTCTATGATTCATATATTCGAATCGTTTTTGTTCAAGTTCTAGCTATGTCCGGATCTGCCGGAACATAGTATGGAAGAAATTACTTATCACGATTCATAATCCACTGTTACCGAGGATTCCCTCACCGATGTCATGTATTTTTGAACTTCGACATGAACCGGATGCGCCTGGTATGCCTTCATATCCTCCATAGAATCGAATTTCGTCACCAGCGCAAGGTCATACGAACGCTCTGAATGAAGCACATCGATACCAGCTTCAATATTTCGAAGCTGCGGGATCCTGCCTTTCATTCCAACCATGACATCCCTGGCTTTCTGTGCATTGCGGCGGTCTATGAGTTTAAAAAGAACTATGTGCGTGATCATTTTTCCACCATCAGCTTCCGCACCGGCTCAAGTATCTGGTTCATGTAGTCCGCAGCCGCTGTTTTCAGGTCCATCGGATGGAGTTTCTTTTCTGCAAAATCAGCTTCCAGCGCCTCGTAGCTCTCGTAATGGAGGTCGCCGCCGTACTTTTCAGGGCGCTTTATCACTATTTCAGGGTAGCGCGGCGTGATATGGTATTTAAAAAGGGCAAGCACCGGATTATCCTTTACTTCGCCTTCAACGCAGAACGCCCCTTTCATCTTCTTTTTCATATCTTCCGGGGTGTCGTCCACCGAAATGTAATTTCCCTTGCTGGATGACATCTTCTTGCCGTCAAGACCAAGGAGGATTGGTGTGTGTATGCATACCGGAGCCCTGTATCCAAGCTCAGGCAGCCCTTCCCGCGCAAGCATGTGGATCTTACGCTGGTCGATCCCGCCCACTGCCACGTCAACGCCCAGGTGGGCGATATCAAGCGCCTGCATCAGTGGATAGATCATCTGCGATACCTTTGGGTTCTCGGCATCGCGGCTCACCTCGTCCATGCTGCGGCGCGCCCTGTTAAGCGTGGTGCTTCGGGCGAGTTTCAGCACGTCCAGCATATAATCATGATCTAACTGGTATGACGAGCCAAGGACAAATTTAGTATTCTTCTCGTCAAGACCAAGCGCGATAAAGCATCTCTTGTTGTAGTCGGCGATCTTCCTCACTTCATCCATTGTGCCTTTTTCATTAAGATAGGCATGGACATCTGCAAGCAGTACGGTTATTTTGAAGCCTGCCTGCTGGAGGTCAAGCAGCTTGTTCACGGTAAGCACGTGACCCATGTGTATCTTGCCGCTTGGTTCATAGCCCACATAGGCAGATGGCTGTTTTGTTGGATCATTGATAAGTGCTTCAAGTTCCTCTTTTGTCACTACCTCTTCAGTATTCCGGGTAATAATCGCTAATTTGTCCATGATCTAAGACTCCGTTTGGGTTTGCGGTTCTATGCTAACCATACACATAAACTCTGCGGATTAAGGGAAGGGTATGGATGGATATCGCTTCAGGAGGAATGAAGGCTGGCAGGGTTCATTTGTTGTTGGATATTGATCAAGAACAATTTACGAGTCAAGGACCTCGGATTGAAATCCGAAAGGCATCTCGATGCGGATGCTCCAGATTTTGGTGTTCTATTAGTTTATATGTTTTTTGTGATTCTATTCAGGCGCTGGAATCTTCATAATAATAAAACAAAAGCATTAATTTTATATCCCAATAAGAACATGGATTGAACAAAGGTGGAAAATGACTGTTATCAGATATATATTAGTCGTAATTATGATAGGGATCGCCATATTTCTTTCAGGATGTACGGGAACAAAAGATATCGCGGAAAAATCATATCAAAATTTAAATGTTGGTGAAACAGCTATCCTATCCTATGATAACACAAAATTAGCTGTAACCCTAAAATCAGTAAAAAAAATTGAAAATCCATCAGACCCCGACTATAATTCAATGGATGGCAAAATATGGGAGGGAGAAAATCTCATTGCCGTCAAATTAGAAATTAAAAATATTGGTAGCAGTGGAAGTAAACAACCTTCAAATTTCAAATGGTATGCGAAGGGTGTTGATTATGCAGGATTTTCATATGATGCTCCATATGGTGGATTAGTGCCTTGGGGAATGTATCCCGAAGATAATATAGAAGGAACGATTAAAATATATCGTGTACCTGATAAAGGCCTAAAAGGATTAAAATTTCTATATGCGTGCGGAGAAGAAGCATCTTGGATTATATTTCCATAAACAAGGTATCGTGGTATGGGTACAAGAAATAACTCTGACAAATTTTATTTAGAGAAGCCTGAAGATAAAAAAAAATTAAT
>JAHIHJ010000363.1 GCA_018899795.1 Methanobacteriota archaeon | reverse complement strand
ATCTACTCAATCAAACGAACTCGTCCTATCAATCACCTGCGCCTTTTGCGTTCTGACAAATTATTATATAGTTTGCTTGCCATGAATCTTCAGGAGTCCTTATGTCAAAAAATAATACCAGAGTACTTGTTGTATTTTACAGCATGACAGGGAACGTTGCAAAACTCGCAAAAGAAGTGGCAAATGGTGCAAGTGGAGTTCCGGACACTGATGTGAGGATAAGACAGGTTGATGACCTTATCCCGAAAGATAAGTGGAACGATGTAATGAAGAGAGTAAAAGAAGAACTCAAAGACATCCCGATGGCTGCTATGGAAGACCTTGAGTGGGCTGTGGCAGAAAGGAGCGCTCATAAACAAGGTCGCCGGGGTTTTCACGAGCACCAGCACACAGCATGGAGGTCAGGAGACCACTATAATCACTTCGATGATACCTTTGCTCCACCACGGCATGATAATATTGGGCGTGCCATACTCTGAACAGGCGCTTTTCTCAGTTGACCCTGTTAGTGGTGGCTCCCCATACGGAGCATCCTCAGTCTCAGGACCAATGGCTGATAGATCACCGACAGAGAACGACATCGTGATTGCAAGGGCTCTTGGCAAGAGGATAGCCGAAACTAGCAAGAAGATCGCAGGCAAATAGATGAGCCTGTAGCAAATTCGATAAAATCAGAACCCTAGATGAACGTAAATACAATGCATTAAATCTGCGTTTATCTGCGTTCATCTGCGGTTTAAATAAATCTCAAAAGACATGGCAACTTGATTTCGTGTTAAAGTTAGAATCCTTTGAGTTATTTTTCCCTTTTTTATTAATCCTGTGTTGGCATTGAAAAACGTTAATCTGCGGATTGATTTAAGGTTAAGACAGTTGTTAGTTGCTATGGAGTCTGAAAAAATGGAACCGCAGATAAACGCGGATGAACGCAGATTAAATGTTTCGTATGTTAGCGGGAACTTATATATCAGTATCCAGCCAGGAACATTATCCCGAACAGGATGAACAGCGCACCGGCGCCCAGCTTTATTTTTGATAACGGCACCATCTCGCACAGCTTTTTGCCAAGGAATATACCGATAAGGCTTATCAGACCGAGGGCAAGCAAAGCTCCAGCAAATACAAGATGCGGGGAATCATATTTTGCCACAAGAGTAATGGCTGAGATCTGCGTCTTGTCGCCCATTTCAGCAAGTGCTATCATGCTGAACGCGGATATGAGAATATTGCCTATTGGTTTTTCATCACCTGTTTCGCAGCTTTCTTTTGATGACAGCGTGAGGATGCCAAAAGCCACGAATAGCAGTCCTGCAAGTATTCGTATCACGTCCTGGGGTATGAATTGATAGATCACACCGCCCACCAGGACACCCAGCCCGGTTACAAGAGCGAAAGCAAGTATTACGCCTGAAAAGACCTTTACCCTGTCGTATCTTGCGGATAGTGCGATTACTGCAAGCTGTGTCTTGTCGCCGAATTCGGCAAGCGCGATGAGGCTGAAGGATGTGAGAAATGGGGTGAAGTCCATAATATCTATTTTTCCGAAGATATACGCACTTTTATTCTGAGGGAGCTTCCACGTAATTTTGCGCGCGGTACTTTCTTTTGACTCTATTAGTAGATTCGTTCGATGAAATTTCTGTCATCACTTTCTCCTCTCGAACTGCAACATATACAGGTCAGGTCTTGGCGTCTTTCCTTCTCCGCGCGCGAAATCAGGATAACACTTGCTACACAGCACGCGCCAGTTAAGCGATGCCACGATCGAACTTCCGGGCACAAGGCGCGCAAATATCGCCGAAGGTTTGACTTCAAGGCTGGAAGACATCTCCTTCAACAGCGCCAGCATCTGCGGTTCGAACACCTCAAGGTCATCCGCTTCAAGCCCGCGCATGTTTGCAGTGATCCCTGAGCATCCGCAGGGCAGGGCAAATATGTCAAGCTCGATCAAAAGTATGAGTCTACCAATCAGTTTTCTCAGTTTTTCTTCAAATCCTGCTCTGTTCTTTAAAAGTTCTGACGTTATCATGCTTTCACCGTAAATGTATCAAGGGGAGTAAGTGCGGCAAGTTCAGTTCCGCCTCCAGAATATACCTGAGTGACCTTTTTCGTAAGCGCTTTGCAGAAGCCGCATTTGATACATACCTTTTTACAGTTCATCCACTGTTTCGGAAGTACGCCGTCAAGGCTCTTGTTTGGGATATAGAACAGGTCTTTTAAGTCTTTGGGACAGTCCAGCAGGTCCATGAGGTTCCCGTCATAGCTTTCGCCGTAGTAAGCATTCACGCAGTTAAGTATCCATTCCACGAAATGCGTCCTGCCGCCTATTTTATAAACATCTGTGATATCCCTGTACAGTTTGAGGTCTTCTGGTCTTATCCAGGGCGACTTGATTATCTGCTGGGGATCCTCAATCCTGAGTTCCAGGCATTTCAAATAATAATAATCGTCCAGCACGTTTGGTCTTGGCTCAGGACCGAAAGCATGGGAGAAAAAGTTAAAATGCGCGTACCTGAATGGGCAGCGGTACAGGCAGCCCTCGTTCACAAGCAGCTTTAACTCGCAGTCCACTGAGTCCCGTATGGCATGCAGCACGTCAAAATGACGATTCACGTTGGAATCGATAACGATGGAATCTGCGCCAAGATCCACGAACATTTCAGCCTTCTGCGGCGAATCCACAAAAGCAAGCACCGAAACAACCACCATCACATCATCGAAGTCCCTCGCAATGGTCTCCACAAGGTAGGGATCAGCCACAACAATGGAATCAACACCCATGTTAGCAAGCTGTTCGATATACCAGTGATTGATCCTGAATCCTTCTGGGGTGAGCTGGCGCCCGCCCATGCAGCTTGAGTTCAGCACTAGTTCCATCTTTACCCCGTGCTTATGGGCGTATTCGGTCTGCGCAGCTATCTCTTCAAGCTGCGGGGAAGCAAGGTTGCTCCTGCCCGTTCCTATGTAATCAGGAGAGCCTGCCATGAAAATGCTATATATCTTCTCCTTTTCTTTAAGTAATTCTTTAAGGCTGTTGATGTGCCCGGGTGAGGGGACAAAGAGCTTCATGCTGTTCCCTGTTATTTGCAATCCTGATAAATGTTTTGCAGGTTTTTATGGTACTATCATCCTCTTATGATCCGCCACCCCGATCTTAAGACATGAGGATTGATGATAAATCTTGCCACAGGAGGTATTAACCGGACAGGTATCAGGGCAGTTTTTCCTTTAACATCCCAATCTAATGCCTGTCCAGTGAAATCCGGTGTCCACCTGATATTATGTCCGAGCCGGGATAAACCAAGGGCATGCATAAAACCTGTGGTAATTCCAGTGTAAGCAGGGTCATTCAAACCAAAACTTACTTCGACATCAAGATATTTTATTCTGAAAGCATAAATAAGATCTTTGAAAAGTCGCATCATTGGTCCGGCCATATTCAAGAAGTCTCTAATAGGCGGTATTTTCCCGGATTTCTTTCTTTCTCTTTCAGGTTCCTGCGCCTGCGGCTTTTTTTCAGGAGATATATGACAATATATTCTTCTTCCAAAGATGTGGATTTCTAATTGCTTTTTTTTAAGAGCGTAGCTGAAAAGGAATATTATCCAGCTTACACCGAGGCTTCCATCTATAGTTCCTTCAGACCTGACCGAATTGAAGGAGAAGTTCACGGGAAACAACAGTATGGCAATCACCAGTAATGCAATAACTGAAACTATTAAAGCAATCATCAAAAAGACCGCTTCTGGATATTGATCTTACCCGGACTTTTCCTCTTTCTTACCCTCTTCCCCTGAACATTTGCATTTTTCCATTATCTCAGGAATTACTTCAGCTAATTGCGATATTATGCCCCGCCAAAACCTTCCTCACCTGTTTTTCCCTTGCCTTCCCCTCCGCCGCTTCCGAACCCGAAACTCACTTTGGTGACAGGTATTATTGTTTTCCCTTCCAATGTTATATGCTCTCCGATAACGGTTTTCGTGGAGATCATATTGGCTATTTCTTCTGTTACTGTTTTTAATATCTCATCTATTTTCATGATTGAACCCCCCTGGTTAATCACTTATTATACCTGATTTTATTTGTACTTTTAGCCTTGGAAGTTGTATATGCGATATCTGAATTAATATGGTTAGGTGTAT